>JAACEA010000394.1 GCA_009936695.1 Planctomycetia bacterium | reverse complement strand
TTCATCACTTTCATCGAATTGAATCCCCGGAATACAGCCCCCGGAAGGGAGCCGCGTCATGAAGTACGAACGCCGCTGGGCGGCATCCCTCGTCGCGGGCCCACACCACCCTCAAGGCGGATCGCGCGGAACCAGCATCTCACCCGGGACCTTCCCGGCCGGGTCGAGCGCCAATCCAAGTCGAGCGACTGGATTCAATGCGTCCCCCCGGTTGTGATGGCCGGAAGTTATCAAGGATGATTCTTCAAGTCGACGCCATCCGCGGAACATCGGCCGATTGACTGGTGAATCAGGTATTCACCCCATCCCGACGGTTGCGGACTCGATACCGGGATGCGGATTCCTCGGACTCCTGCGGCTTGATCATGTCGCCGTAAGAACGCTCCGGCGGTGAACCGATCCGAATCCAACCCGCCCAAGCCAGGCGATCCTGCTCTTCGGTACCGAGCCCTCCGATCCGGCTCGCGATGGCAAAGCACCCCCCGGCACAGATGCCGAGGGGTGCTTCGAATGTCGCGACTCCGAGCGGCGGCTCAGCCTCCGGGGCTGGCATCGGTACCGATCGATGTTCCAGCGCTCGTCGCGCGCCGTTCGAGCTCCTGCGCGGCGTAGAGCATCGCGTCGCGATCCTCCGCGGGCGCCGAAGCCGCCTGCGTTCGAAGCTGCGTCGCGATCGCGGGATAGGCGAACGGCCGCTGCGGTTCGGGGACCTGGGATTCGATCTGGGCGAGGACCTCCTCGACCTTGGCCCGCTGTTCCGCCCCGAGCGCGTCGAAGGAGATCGTCGTCTCGGCGACGGGTGCCGGTTCCGATGCGGGATCCCACGCCTCCGCGCCGTCGAACTCGAGCCCGCCGAGGTTCCGCAGCTGGGCGGTCGACGCGGCGATCTCCCCCGCCATCGGCTCGACCCGACCCCCGAGATGCTCGGCGAGGAACGCCTCGACCACCGCGTTGAAGGCGTTGTTGTTCTCCGGCTTCGCGAAGCCGTGGCCCTCATCGGGGAAGACGACGTAGGTGACGGGAATTCCGCTCGCCTCCATCGCTTCGACGATCTGATCGCTTTCGGAGATCTTCACCCGCGGGTCGTTCGCCCCCTGACCGATGAGAAGCGGCCTCGAGATCCGGTCGACGTGCGTGAGCGGCGAGATCGAGTCGAGGTATTCGGGATCATCCTGTGATCCGACTCGGGTCTCGAACATCACCTTCATCGGCGCCCAGTACGGCGGGATCGTCGAGAGGAGGGTCGAGATGTGCGAGGGACCCACGATGTCGACGCCACACGCCCAGAGTTCCGGATCACGAGTCATGCCCGCGAGCGTCGCGTAACCGCCGTAGGAGCCGCCCATGATCGCGAGCCGATCCGCGTCGGCCCAACCCTGATCGACCGCCCACTGAGCGGTGTCGTTCACATCGTCCTGCATCTTCGCGTACCACTCGCGGTTGCCGGCGTTGAGGAAGTCCTTCCCGAAGCCGGTCGAGCCGCGGAAGTTCACGTTGAGCACCGCGTAGCCGCGATTGGTGAGCCACTGGTGGTACGGGTTGTACCCCCAGCTGTCGCGGGCCCAGGGGCCACCGTGCACCATGACGACCAGCGGAAGCTTGGCTTCGCCGTTCCAGCCGGCGGGCAGCGAGTAGTAGCACGGGAGCATCAGGCCGTCGCGGGCCTCGATCTCGACCGGCGTCATCTTGACCAGCGGGAGTCCTTCGAGGGCGGGACGGTTCGTGAACAGGTATCGGCCCTGCTGCGCGTCGCGATCCCAGAGCCAGTACTGGACCGGCCCGTCATCGACGAGATACGCGACGATCCAGGTGCGGTCGTCTCCGGACCGGTCGATCACCTCGACCTCACCGTCGACGAGCGTCGCGAGGGCTTCTAGATCCGGCTTCACCGCGGGATCGAGGATCGTCCAGGTCTTGCGGAGACGATTCGTCGCCACGGCCTCCGGCTGCTGGGTGATCGGATTGACCATCATGTCCGCGACGTCGCTTTCCTCGCTCGCGAAGATCGTCTCGCGTTCGAAGGTTCCGTCGAGGTTCGGCCGGATCGCGACGAAGCGCGCCTTGTCCCCACCACGGGCGTCGATTCCCCACATCGTCTTACCGGTCTTGTCGAATCCGGCGGTCCGGGTGGTCATCGCGTCCTCGAGCCCGACGCGGTCGAGTTCCCGCCACTCACCATCCGGCGAATCCCGGAATTCGCTCATGCTGCCGCCGTCGGGCGTCATCCGCGTGCGGACCCGGACGTTCCAGTCGTCATCGGGAACCATCCCGACGAAGCCATCCTCGTTGATGAAGATCGGCTCGGTGTCCCCGGTCCTCGTGTCGATTCGGACCATGTCCATCGCCTGGGGATCTCGGGCGTTGGTCTGCACCAGGAGCTGGTCCGGACGATCCCGATGCCCTCCCACCAGACCCGCCTTGACCTCGTCCCCGGGCGTGAGGTCCGTGGTCGCCCCGGTCTCGAGATCGACGGCGTACACGTGGGTGTTCTCGTTGCCACCCTTGTCCTGCACGTAGAGGATCTGATCGTTGTTCCAGGACCAGCCGTAGGAACGGATCGGCCGATCCGTCGAGTCGGTCACCGCCCGCGCTTCGCCGCCGTCGACCGGCATGACCCACACGTTGAGCACGCCGTCAAGCGGTGCGAGATACGAGATCCACTGCCCGTTCGGCGAGATCTGGACGCCGGCCCGTTCAGGATTTCCGAAGAGCGTGTCGCGGGGGATCAGGGGGACGTCGGTCGTGCCGGCGAGGGCGGCGGTCGTGGTGGTCATGGTGAGTGCGGTCGCAAGGAGTGCGGTGCGGATGGACATGAGAGAAGGATTCCCGGTGACGGAGACATCGAAAGGAAGGCGATGCGTCGAACTTGCTCGAGGCCGCCATCCCGACTTGTTGGACGGAAGCCCGAAACGATTTCGTCGCCCTGGGCATTGTCGCCGAAATCGGCCGATCCGCCAGTCGGGAAGCCCCGATCCACCGACCGGACGTCAGTCCCACCACCAGTACAGGAACCCGTCGGGCCCGAGCTGCGTGAGTCCGAACGCGAGGGCCCAGACGATCGCGACGATCCCCAGGTAGTGGATTCCTGCCCGCCATCGTCGTACGACGGCGAAGACCACGACGGCGATCGGCCAGGTCACGAACAGGATGAGCGAGGGCAACCAGAAGCAATGCTGCGCGATCTCCACGTGGATATTCAGCGCCGATGAGAATCCCGCGTTGCCGATGTTCGCCGGCCAGCCGCCGAGACTCAGGTACATGTGGATCGCCAGCGTGTACCACGCACCGACCAGGAGGATGGCGGGGATCATCGAACAGGCCACCAGCCTCGGGGACAGCGGGCGACGCAGCAGTGGGATGCCGCCGAAGAAGGCGAGCAGGCCCGGAACGCCGGTCACCACGAGGAGGTAGCTCAGACCGAATCCACTCGTCGTGCGGAACCAGATCGCCATGGCGGCCAGCAGCACGGCGGCCGCCACGCCGATCCACACCTGGCGTCGGTGATGCTCGAACCCGCGTTCCGTGACGAAACTCGCGGGATCCCCTGGATCGAAGCGACGGCCACATTCGGGGCAGGGTCCCGCCCCGAGGCCGGAGAGGTCGTACTGGCAATCACGACAGTGCATGGGGCCGATTGTGGCAGATTCCCGACCGGATCACCGATGCGGCGTCGAGCCCCGGACCAGCCTCACGCCCACGCGAGGATTCCCGATCGACGGGCTCACCCCGTCCAGGCGGCAAGGAGGTCGCCGATGTCGAGCGCATTGGTGTCGCCGTCACCGTTCACGTCACCCCCGGTGCTTCCGGCGCCCCACCAGGCGAGCACCAGGCCGAGATCCGCAGGACCCACCTGACCGTCACCGTTGAGGTCCGCCGGGTTGCCGGGGGTCTCGGGCTCGATCGCCGCGAAGAAGTTCCAGACCTCGCGGGTCGCATCGATGTCCATGTTGCCGGACTGCCCGGGCCAGTCGTGCCCACCACCGTTGATCTGGTAGTAGTGGAATTCCCGGCCGTGGTCCCGCCCCGAGTAGATGTCGAGCCGGACGGTGCTTCCATCGTTCGGGTCGGTGTCTTCGAGGGTGCGTCGATCGAGGATCGGGGTCTCGAGTTCATCGATCCAGAAATCATTCATCTCTGGAATGGGCCGGTACGCCCCCCAGCCACCGGTGTTGTTCATGTCGCCGCCGAAGAGCGTCACGCCGTCGGCGGTGCCGTTCATGGAGAGGATCGGACGCAGGAATTCCGGATCGCAGGACAGAAAGAGCGGATCCAGCATCATCCCGATGATCGGGGCGAAGCCCTTGAAGGTCCCCGACTCCTGACACGCGAGCTGGAAGCACATCTCCGCGCCGTTCGAGAAGCCGGTGACGAAGGTCCGTTCCGCATCGAGACCGAGGGTCTTCTGGAGGTGCGTCGCGAGCGCCGAGAGGAAGCCGTTGTCGTCGATGTCGAACTGCGGATGGAACGCGTAGTCGACATCCCAGAATCGGGCGTTGAACTGATCGCGGGTACCATTCGGGAACGCGACCACGAATCCGCCCTCGTCGGCCATCTCACGCCAGCCGTAGTTGTTCAGCATGTCGTTGTTACCGCCGCCGTAACCGTGCAGCACGAGCACCAGCGCAGCGGGCTCCGGCAGATCCGTCGGTACATGGATTCGATACTGCCGGGTGAGTCCGTCATGCTGGAAGTCGATGTTCGGCGCGTCAGGCGGCCCGTCCCCGTACTCGACGCTGATCGTCCCGGTTCCGCGCTCCCCGTCGAAACCACCGACCCGAAGCAGATACGTCTCACCCTCCACTCCCGTGAAGTTCATGCGGGAGGTGTATCCCGAGCAGCCCGAGCCATCGTCGTTGCAGGCGATGAGGTCGCCGTCGCATTCGGTGTAGAGCGCCAGCCGGGTGTCGAAGTCCGCGGCGTCGCAGGTCGAGACGATGATGCCCGCCGACTGGTCCGGGATGAGCGTGTACCAGATGTCCGAACCGAATCCGTTTCCGAAGCCTTCGTCGCATTCGGCGGGAAGTCCCGGCCCGTCATCGGACGCGCCGAGGGTGGAGAACGGGGTGAGCCCGAAGCCGATCGCCGAGGCGTTCGAGCAGTCGTCGTTGATCGATTGCGCCTGCGCGAACGTGGTCGGAAACGCGAGGGCGAACAAGATGATCGCTGTCTTCATGGGTCAAACCTAGCCTGCCGGCGAGGGGCCGGTCACTGAAACTCGACGATTCCCGGGAATTCACGAAACGAGTCGGGGCGATGATCGAGCATCTCGATGTTCCCGGCCGCCGGAGCGGTCGGGAGCATCGTCCGCCTGGCCCCGAAGGTCACGCTGCGAGGCCGGGAGGGATCATTGCACGCGGCATCCCGGCGTTCTGCCGGGCCGGTCTGGCCTCCTGGATCCTGCAACACGCTCGCGATCGTGAATCCGAGACGGTCTCCCCGAATCGAAGCGACGTTCGCCGCCCGTTCGCCTTCTCGCACCGGCCCCGACGACGCGGTGGACCGGTTCAGGCCCATGAAACGGGAGTGCAAGAGTGGAATCCGGAAATTTCCCGCCTATACTCGGGCATTGAAAGAGTCCCGTTTTTGATGAAGAGACGCCGATTCTTCGGCGAGCATCCGGAGTCGACCCATGATGACTGCGCTTCTTCTCGCCGCCGTTCCCGCGTTCACCGACTGCAACCAGAACGGCATCGATGATGCCGTCGATATCGCCAAGGGGGTTGCGGCCGACTGTCGGGGGGACGGGATCCCGGACGAGTGCGAACGCGGAGGCGTCGAACCCCTCGCGTACTGGCGCTTCGAGGAAGCCGGTGGTGAACTCGTCGAGGACGCCGGGCCGTACGGACTCGACGGCACCACGCTGGACACCACCGTGAGCGACGAGATCGGCCACCCGATCATCCCCCAGACGGGGGCGGCGAACCACCGCGGGCGGACCATCGCCGGCGACGGCTCGATTCGCGTGGCGGACCCGGAAGGACTCCTCTCTTTCGGAGGGGAGGCGTTCACGATCGAGGCCTGGGTCCGTCTCGAAGAACTCTCCAACACCAACGGTCCGAATCAACGCCAGACCCTCGTCCAGAAGAAGCCCATCTCGGCCGGCGGGACCGAGATCGACTACCTCGTGTTCGCCCAGGCCGGTGATGCGACCTTGAACGCGAACGGACCGAGGTACGGCAAGACCGATGGCCTGACGGGCCGCGAAATCGCCGTGGTGTTCGGAACCGGCGGCGGTTCCTCGCCGACCTGGATCGTGACCTCCTCGCTCGAAATCGATGATCACGACTGGCATCACATCTCGGTCTCGCTCGCCGGCGGGGACGATCGACGGCTCCGTTTCACCCTCGACGGCGAGGTGTCGATCGTGTCCTTCGACGAGATCGGCCACACCACCAGCGAGGGCCCGCTGCTCATCGGTGCCCACACCAACGCGAACGGCGTCTACAACCAGTTTCTCCGTGGCGACGTGGACGAGGTCCGGATCTGCGACCGATACCTTCCCGACGAACTGCTCCTCGCGGACTTTCGCGGTGGAGACTGCAACGGCAACGGCGTGCCGGACGGGTGCGAGATCGAAGCCGGCGACGCGACGGACTGCGACGGCGACGGGCAACCGGATTCCTGCCAGATCGACGGCAACGATTGCGACGGCAACGGCATCCCGGACCAGTGCGATCCCGATTGCAACGGCAATGGAATTCCCGATGCGTGCGACATCGGCTCCGGGACCAGTCTCGACTGCCAGCCCGACGGCATCCCAGACGAATGCCAGGTGGAGGGCGGGGTCCGCGTCGGATACGACGAGACGGGATTCGCCTACATCGCGATCCGCTCCGACCTTCCGTACATGATCTGGATGCAGCGGTGCAACGCGCCTGCCGCGAACAGCGTCGTCGACGCCATCGAAGTCGATTTCGGCTTCGCCCCACCGAACGCGGCGGTCACCGCGTGCATCTGGAGCGATCCCGACGCCGACGGCGATCCCCGCGACGCCCAGTTGCTCTGGTCCCTCGATGGGACCATCGGCGATCAGGACGGACTCGTCACGATCGACACGCCGGGAATCCCGGTGGGCGACCGCAACGCCTCGTTCTTCGTGGGATTCTCGATGATCGTGAATCTCGACCCCGTCGATGGCGACTTCCCCGCCTCGATGGACATCTTCGGCGATCCCGCGCCCGGCCGCGCCTGGCTGATCGGAAGCTCGTCGCCGATCGATCTCAACGACGTCTCCGCGTTCTCCGAGGAGTACGACCTCGTCGAAGACCGGTACTTCGCGGGCAACTGGCTGCTTCGCGCCCGAACCTCGAATCCCGGTATCGACTGCAACGGCAACGGGATTCCCGATGACTGCGACGTCGCGGAAGGCACGAGCCCCGATCTGGACGGCGACGGACGGCCGGACGAATGCGGCGACTGCAACGCCAACGGAATCCTCGACGGTTTCGAGATCGCCGACGGAACGCTTGCGGACTGCGATGGCGACGCGATTCCAGACGAATGCCAGTCGGCGGCCAACGACTGCGATGCCGACGGGGTTCCGGATTCGTGCCAGCTCGCCGCCGGCGGTGACTGCAATGGAAACGGCATCCTCGATGTCTGCGACATCGCCTCGGGATATGCGAACGACGTCAACAAGAACCTCGTCCCCGACACCTGCGAGGACTGCAACGGCAACGGGATCATCGACGAGGACGACATCCTCCTGGGACGAAGCACGGACTGCGATCTCGACGGCATTCCGGACGAGTGCCAGTTCGGCACGCCGGAGACCACGGGGATCTACGCCCACCACGACGGGACCGCCGAAAGCTACATCAACCTGATCGGCGCCAATGAATACGCATGGGGCGTGCGGCACCTCGTCGAGCCCGGGGGCGAGTGGATCAGTGCGGTCGAGCTCAACTGGGGCCTGGCCTGGCCCGGCGAGGTCGCGAAGGTCGCGGTCTGGAAGGACCCGAACGGCGACGGACTGGTCGACGACGCCGAACTGCTCGTCGAGGTGGAGACGCTGACGACGGAGGTGTACGGCGAGACGTTCGTCCGCGTCCCGATCCCACCGACCCGGGTCGGCGATGCCGGACAGTCCTTCTTCGTGGGCGCCTGGTACACCCATCCCTACGGTGGTTCCGCGATGACGCTGGACTACAGCAACCCGGCCCCCTCCGACAGCTGGTTCGTCGCCGCGGTCGACGGCCAGAGTCTCGATCTCGCGAACCTGTCGTCCGGCTTCATCTTCCCCTTTCCCGGAGCCGACTTCCTGATCTCCGGCGTGGCCCACGACGGCACGACCTTCCCGGGCGACTGCAACGTGAACGGTCTGCTCGATGCGTGCGACCTCGACTCGGACGGAGACGGCATCCCCGACGACTGCGAACCGCAGTGCGAGGGCGACCTCGACGCCAACGGGATCGTGGACGGCTCGGACGTCGGACTCTTCTTCGCGTCGTGGGGCCCGTGCCCGGACGACTGCCTCGCCGACTTCAACGGTGACGGCATCGTCGACGGCGTCGATCTCGGTTCCGTGCTGGAATCCTGGGGGCCCTGCTTCTGAGGCGCAGGCCGGCGCGTTCAGCGACCGGCGTCGTCCAGATCGAGATCCGCACGGAGGATCCGTCCGTCCTCGGTGCCGAGGAACACGTCGCCATTGAAGACGGCGAAGGATCGCGGCTCGAGGTCCGAGAGACGGGCGACGGTCGAGAGACGATCGGGATCGAGCGTGCTTCCCGACAGGATCTCGAACCGCTCGGCCGGTTCCCCGTCCTCGGGCCGGCCGGAGCCAGCGAGCACGAGGAACCGCCGGTCACCCGGAATGAAGCTCACGTCAAGCACGCGTCGATCACGCCAACCCTCCAGCTCGACCACCCGGTCGCCGTCGATCCGAAAGACCTTCTCCGCACCGCGTCGCCCTTTTCTCGCGATCACCAGTCCCCAGGCCTCCTCCGGAACCTCGAAGGTCCGAAGCGGCAGCATCTCCGACAGCGGCCCCTCGAGATCGACCCACTCGGCGATCCCGTCCCGATGGGTCACCACGATGGATCGGCCTTCGATCGGCCCCTCCGTCTGGTAGGGGTTCAGGTAGCCGAGCACGTAGAGGCGGTCGCCGCTCGCGAGCAGACGTCGGAACCGGGTGTCGTATCCCACCGCGGGGACTTCGACGCGCAGGACCGTTCGGAAGGTCTCCCCCCCGTCGTCGCTCCTCCACAGGTAGCGAAACACCTTTCCGTTCCCGAACTCGAAACGATGGTCGGCACCGGATCCGACCGCGTAGATCGATCCGTCGAAGCCGGCGATGTCGTGGACATGCTCGCCACCGGGGATGTTCCGGTACTTCCTCCAGATCGGCTCACCATCCACGGACTCGAGTTTGAACACGTTCCCCTCGATCAACTTGGTCTGCACGCGCTCCCCATCGACCGACCGCCAGATCCCGGCCTTGGTCTGCGTCCATGCTTCGTCGGCGTTGGTCGAATCGACGCCCGGTTGCCAGAGCGATCCCGCGACCACGCGATAGGGCTCGATCTGCTCCTCCCCCGTGTCGCCGGGATTCCGCTGTCGCGCGCCCTGTCCCGAGGCGAAGACGTCCGCGGTGCGGGCCACCGGGTCGTCGGCGCCTGCGAACCACCGGAACTCGACCGGGATCTCGCTGCCAAGATTCCGGGTCGCGTCCCCGTATCCCATCCAGAGTCGTCCCTCGAAGGGGCGCAGGGTGGTGATCCCCTGATCGAAGTCGCCGTCGAAGGCCGCCTCGCCGACCGCGAGCGCGTCCGGGATCGGCTCGGCCCATGCTTCGAACCCACCGACACGAATCGCCGACACGCCCTTCTCGGGGATGGCGCCGCATCCGCCGCACACCAGCGGCAGCATGATGGGAACACCGATCCAGCTTGCGAGCGACCTGTTCATGCGCGACCTCCGAGGGTGATTCGACTGGATGATCTCACCGATGCCCGAAACAGGGAGGGACGCCGGATCCCACCGGTGCGCCCCCGCTCGAAGTCCCGTCCGATTGGATCCCGAGACGACCCCAACCATGCTTTGAGAGTTCGAAAGAGACTCGTGCCATTGGAAATCGGGAAATTTCCGAAGAGAGTCTAGCAAGTGCAGGACACGTCACCGGCACCTGATCGGAGGTTCGGGGGACTCGGGGATGTCGATGGCGACGCCCTCGGATGCCCCTCGGTCCGGCTGCGGACGAGCCGAGCGTGGTCGTGGCTCATCGAACGTCGGAGGCGACGTCGATCCGCGGTTGGAATGACGCACCACCCGGCGTGGCCGGCGTGCCGGACTCGCAGTAGAGCCGGAGTTGGTCGAGTTCCTTGCGCGTGGCCGCGATGGCGGACCTTCGCATCAGCGGCGTGAGCACCATCAGCAGCAACCACCAGATTCCCTTGCCTCGGGATCTTGAGTACTGGGTGATCCGGGTTCGACCGTCGGCCAGGGACTCGAGTTCGTAGACGACCTCGAGGTCGAAGGCCGGGCCCCGCAGCAGGATCGCGGACCGCCTGGGCGGATCGTACTCCACCACCTCGCCCTCGAACTCCATGCGATGCCCCCGATCCTCGGTGACCGTTCGAAACCTGGTCCCCCACGCCACCATCCGGCGCGACGTGGATCGGTTCATCCTCGACGACGATGGAACTCCAGACGGCGACGTGGTCCGTGGCGAGAACGAAGACGTCTTCGATGGGACGTTGGATGTCCACGCTGACGCCGCTCCTCACGAGCATCCGCCCGATCGAAGGGAGACGTCGCACCTCGGGGTTCGGCGCTCTGGAAGGCGGATCGCTCCGACCGGCGTCACGGGCAGGGACCCCAGGCCGACAGGACGCCGGCGAGGTCTGCGCCATCCACCAGACCGTCCCCGTCGAGATCGCCGAGGAGATCCGGGCCCTTCGATCCGAAGTCCGCGAGCACGAGCGCCAGATCTCCGCCGGCGACCAGACCGTCCTCATCGAGGTCGCCGAAGCAGCTCGCCGAATCGTCCTGGGTCTCGTAGCACCCCATGTCGATGGCGACCCCGATGATCCTCTGATTTCCATCGAGGTCGGTGGTGCCGGGCGTCGACGCGAAGTCATCGCCGGTGTCGATGCACGGCGACCCCTTCGCGAGACGGAAGTCGTCCGTCTCGACGGAGACGAACTGCGGGTCGAAGGCGATGTTCTCCTCTCCGGCGTATCCCCCCTCGACGCAGGTGAAGGAGACGTCCGCCAGACCGGAGTCCGTGAGGTGGATCTGGCCGTCGCCGTCGCTCGCCTCGTTGCCCCAGACGATGCAGTTGACGATCTCGACCGGACCGTTGGAGACCTCGATGAAGACCCCGCCTCCGCGGCCCTCGAACGGCCCGGCGACGTTTCCATACACCGTGTTGTTGATCAGCGTGCCGCCGGTCCGGACGTAGATGCCGGCACCGTCCCGACCGGTGTTGCCGACCACGAGGTTCCCCTCGATCAACGCACTGTCCGCGAAGGCGAGGTAGATCCCGCCGCCCTCGCCATTCTGGGTGGTGAAACCGTTCGCCGCGATCACGTTGTTTCGAATCACGGTGCGGACCTCGTCGTCGTAGTCGTCGACGATCGACACGCCCGCCCCCTGATCGGCGGAGGAGATGTTCCCTCGAATGAGGTTCCCTTCGATCAGGACGGGCGAGCCGTACGCGAGGACGCCCCCGGCGAACGAACCGCTCGTGTTGTCCACGATCTCGCAGTTCCGGATCGTGGCGTATCCGGGAGACTGGGTGGTGATGCGGATCGCCGCGCCTCCGCCGGATCCGTCGTTGTTTCTGACGATGCAGGATTCGATCACCGGACTCGAGACCCCGTTGATCAGGATCGCGGTACCGTCGACCCCGGACACGGCGTCCTCGATGATGCAGTTGATCACCAACGGCGAGGCGTCGTCGATCAGGATTCCGGTCTCCCCCGACCGACGGATCGTGAAGCCGTCCACCACGGTCGTCCCGCCGGCGCTTCCCTGGATCCAGAAGGCGGTGGTGTTCGAGAAGCCGAGATCGATGATGGTCGCGGCCGGACCATCGCTGCTTCGAATCACGAGATCCTTGCCGAAGTTGTCGACTCGCTCGGTCCAGGTGCCCGGTCCCACCACGATCTCGGACCCGCTGGCCACGATCGCCGCCGCCTGCGCAATCGAGTCGAAATCGCCGGGTACCAGGAAGATTCCCGGAATTCCGCATTCATCCGGAACGCCGTCTCCATCGACGTCGACGGACGTTCCGTTCGCGATGTCACAGACGTCGTCGACATCGTTGCGATTGCAGTCGGTGAAGGGGATGGCTGATTCGTCGTCGACCGCACGCACCACCCAGTTTCCCGCGATGAACATCTCGATGAGATTCAACTCGACGACCTCCTCCATCAGGTCGTCCGGATCGATGGGCCCGTTCCGACCGATGATCCAGCTCCGGCCGAAGGTGTGCGGCGCATCGATGTCGAGGGTGGCCGGGAACTCGTCGATCGAACTCGCGATCACGCCGACGAAGAACGGCGTGCCCGGCGGGCCGATGGTGACCGCCCGCGGAAAATCGAAGGTCAGCAGCGCCACCTCGTCGACCACCAGATCCTCGATTCCCGCGATGACGGTCGAGTCGTCCGGGATGCCGTTGCCGTCGGGATCGGTCCAGAGGTAGAGCCCGAAGGGATCACCGATCTGACTGGCCGGCATGAGGACCTCGATGCCGGTGACCGACTCGTGGCCCTCCTCGACGAACATGAGGTTCATCCACGCGGTGTGCGTCCCGTCGGAGTCGACCAGCCCCTCGCTCTCGCCGTCATCGAGCACGTAGCGGAACGCATCGATCTGACAGGTGTCGATCGTGCCGTCGAGATTGCAGTCGAGATCCGGTCGATCGGCCAGTTCGCACGAGTCGAGCACGGCATTGCGATTGCAGTCGACCGCGGGGTCGATGGTGATGTCGAGTTCGTCGGCGACTCCATTCCCGTCGCAATCGGTCGCGGCGCCGGTGAGCAGGCGGGATTCCTCGAGGAAGATCCGGGAGATTCGGACCTCGTCGATCACGCCGCGAAGTAACTGGCTGTAGTCGTTGCTCGCATTGCGTCGACCGCCGATCTCGAGCGGTCCACCCTCCTGGTACTGGGGATAGTTCTGCTTGACGAGCGGCACCTCCTCGTACGCCTCGTCGACTCCGAATCGGAGCATCTGCCGCGATGCGTCGTACGCGACGCTCACATGATGCCAGTCGAGATCGTTCACCTCGAGACCGCTCACGATCGTCGTCACCGTCGCCCCGTCTCCGCAGCGAAAGACGAGTTCGTTTCCGCTTGATCCGAAATCGCCGGCCTGCACCAGGAACCCGTAGTCCATCTCGACGTCCGGAGCGCTCAGACGCTTCTTGAAGCAAAGGTGCTGGCGCTGGTTCGCCCCCCCGTTCGTGCTCGTCTGCGCGAGCCGGATCCACGCTTCGATCGTGAAGTCGGAGGCACCCATGCGGAGGTTCTCGGCGTCGTCGGCGACGCGGACGACACCCGCGGTCGAGGCGTTCTGCCACTGGGTCGCGAAGGCTCCGATGTTGTTGAGTTGCAGGAGCGGGACCTCGGCGACGGCGACGTCGCTGACGATCGTTCCGAAGCCGTTGTGGAGTCCATCGAGTTGATTCGGGCCCGCATCGATCGCGGTCATCCCGTTGAAGGTCTCGAACCGCCAGTAGCCGGCGGTCTGGGCGGACGCCAGCGAGCTCAGCAACAAGGATCCGAGGATTGCGGCCAGCAGCTTCATGAGTGCGTCTCCAGGTTGACTCCGCGATGCGGCTCGTCCGCTCGTCGATTTTCCCACAGGATGATTCGATCGCCAAGGAAATTTCCGCATCGTCGCACGGACGTTCGTGACGCCCCTGCGGGCCCGCGAATCGGACATGCTTTTCCGGACGTCCCGGATCCGCCCGCGAAGTTCAGGCGTGCCACATCAACTGCCGACCGTGACGAAAGCCGTGATCGGGCACGGCGTCGACCCCGATTCCGGCGATCATGCCGCGATACGAGGCGGACGCCGCGGATAAACGATGGTTGTTCGTCGGCCCGAGGTCGAACCCCTC
>JAACEA010000393.1 GCA_009936695.1 Planctomycetia bacterium | reverse complement strand
GCATCGCCTGGAGCCAGATTCGATCGTTGTTCAGGACGTTGTACGCGTCCTCCGCGTCCTCATACCGCTTGGAGCCCCGCTCGGACCCCAGCTTGCCCCAGTAGAGCGCGTGTGCCTGGGGATGACGCCAGTCGATCGGTCCGATGTCCCGGGTGTACTCGTACATCACCTCGGGGTCCATGTTGTAGTCCTCGCGGAGCGCCTTCTTCCGAAGGAAGTTGACGAACTCGCGGACCTGATCCATGCGAGCCGGATCGGCGAGCACCTGGTCGAAGGTCGCGTAGACCGGATCGTTCTTCGCGAAGGTCGCGTCGAGCCCGAGAATCTTGGCGTACGGAGACTGCTTGACGGCGTTCCACTTTCCGATGTTCATCAGGAAGTCCCGATCGAGGGACATCTCGAAGCCGGAGCCGGTCCGATCGAGGGCTTCCCTGAGATCCTCGACCAGCTGCGCCGTCCCCGGCACGCGGGCGTCTGCCTCCTCGATGGACTCGGCGGCGTTGGCGATCGTCTCCATCCAGAGGACGCGATCCTCCGAGTTGAAGGGCGGCTTTCCGAGGAGGAAGTGCCACTCCTTCGCGTGCTCCCGCTTGTAGTGGAGATGGGCGTCGTCCGAGACGCCGTCCATCTTGTGGGCGAACCAGAACGCCAGCTCCTTGTGGAGAACGACGTCGTTGGGGTTGTATCGAAGCCCCTCGTTTCGGACGAGGTTGATCCCGGCCTTCACCCAGTCCCAGCGCTCCTCCGGGGTGTTGGTGAGCACCGAGATGTTGTAGGCCATGTTGTGGCCATGGAAACCCCAGACCTGGGAGAACCGCGGTTGAAGCTTGGTGATCAGGTCCGCGTCGCTCATGACCTCGTAGAACTGACCCTCCTCCTTCATCATGTTGACCTTGATCCACAGATAGTCGACGATCAGGCCGCGGAGGGCGCCGATCGCGGTCCCGAGCGCCACGATCGGCGGCGCGCCATCGATCGAGGCGTCCGTGTACCGCAGTGCGTACCCGTCGATCCCGTCGACCCGGGCGGTCAGTTCCCGCGTCACCGCGCCGTCGCGATAGGCGATCTCCACCACGTCACCGACGTTTCCGCTCCAGTCGCGGGTCCCGGCGTCGAAGATGAACTCCACCGGTTCGTCTCCGGCGAAGGTCATGGTGGTCTCGATGGACCGGACCATGCTCGTGAAGACGTCGATCGCCTCGGACTCGTCGTTCGGCTCGCCCGTCGTGGGATCGACGGTGGTGAGCATCAGATGCTCCTGGCCCGCCTTCTCCACGATGGTGGGGAGAATCCGGCCGGCGCCGAAGACCGCGATGACCGCGAAGGCCAGCGCGACGATCTGGATGATTCGGTCTTTGCTCATGAGGCGCGGTCGTTGGAGTCGGGGGAAAGTGCCATTGGATTCGTGATACGGCCCGGTTCGACGGCCGGTTCGTGGGGACGCGGGGTCAGCCGTGCCCGCTGTAGGTCGCGAGTTCGCGGCGGCGGAAGACCAGCAGACCGATCCCGAGGGCCATGCCGCACCAGAGGAGACCGATCACCAGGAGATCGCGACCGACACCGGCCCAGGAGACGAGCCGTCCCTCCACGACCATCGAATTCGGACTCGCCTGACCGAACGGCTCCAGCAGCCAGGCGACGCTTCCGGCGATCCAGCCGATCAGGATCTGCACCCACTGGATCAGGGCGATCGCGTCGGCGTCGGGCCTGAACAGGGTGACGCTGTTCCCGATGAACGAGGCCATCGAGCCACCGACGAAGACGGTGAAGGCCAGCAGCACCGCGACCGGGAAGCTCAGGAACGTCGCGGCGGAGACGCCGAGCATCGCGAGGAACGAGAGCTTGGTCCAATTCACGACCATGGCTCGAAGGAAGTTCGACTCGAACGACGCCGCCTGCCACATGATCTCGACGTCCGTCGCGTCGAAGAAGAGCGTCGCCCCGTTCGAGAAGAATCGCCTGGTCGCGGCGCTCTGCTGGTTCACCGAGAAGCCGCCGTTCAGGATCTGGAGTCGGAGAATCCCGTCCTCGTCGACGAAACTGGCGGGGACCAGCAGCCGGTGCCACTGCTCGGGCACGAACTCCTGGCCGACCTCCTCGCCCACGCTGGGAAAGCGGAAGACCACCGGGTATCGATCGATGTTCTCGGAGCGACCGATGTGGAACAGGTATCGGAGGGTCAGATTCAGCCCCTCGTCGCGTGCGGCGTCGAGGCCTTCGAATTCGTAGACCCGCGCGTCGTATTCCTTGCCCTCCTCGAAACCGCCCGGTGCGATCATCCGCTGCTGATCGAGGTACTCCTTCCGAAGACGGCGCACGATCCTACGAATGGTGTCGGCGTAGGACCGGATGCCGTCCTCGACCTCGCTCTTGAGCAGGAGATCGCTCTCGTACTCCGCGAGCGCCCGATCCCGGACCTGGTCCTCGGTCAGACGATCGAAGCTGGGATACACCCCCACCCGCGCGGTCAGCACCTCGTCGTGGACCTCGATCGACTGCATCGGATCGTCGGCCCGGGTGCTGAGGTATTGCGTGAAGGAGAAGATCGAGACGCCCCCGATCGCGAGCAGGATCAGGTTGAGGAGGACGAGCCCCAGCCACTTTCCAAGCATGTATTCGAGTCGGCCGAGCGGCTTCGTGACGAGATGCCAGATCTGTCGATCGCGAACCTCGAAACTCACGGTCGCGCAGGCGAGCACCAGCGTCATGCACGCGGCGAGGGTGTACACCAGGGCCATCGAGTCGCTGAGGAAGTCCTGCAACTGGTACCGGACGGGGGCGTCGGGATCGATCCAGAGCGGGATCAGCGGGAGCGTGACCAGCATCAGCACGATGAACGCGAGCGAGATCCGCAGCCTGACGCTCTCCCGGACGAGGGTGTGCGCGACCGCGCAGATCCCCACCAGGCGCGACGGTCGACCGTGACGATTCGAGGTCGTACGGGGCGAGCCGAGCGTGGACAGGACGAGCAGGAGCAGGCGGATCAGGAGCACGAAGGTGACGACCAGCACGCCGACCCCGAGGATCGACACGACCACGCCGCGGTAGCCCTGCCACCACGGGATCGCCGCGAGCGCGAACGTCCCGAGGAGGGTCACCAGGACCGGCAGGCTGATCTCGGTCCAGATCACGATCAGAAGCCAGCCGAGGACGAGCAGCCCGCCCCAGACCACGAACTCCGGCCGATCGATGACGAGCGTCGGGAGCCAGTCGGGAATCGTGGTCGCGATGAAGAGCGCCCCGAGTTCCGCGATCTGGGTGAGTCGTCCGGATTCCTCGTCGAAGAACTCGGAGATTCCGGCCTTGACCGACGGTCCGCCGTAGGTCTCGCCGTCGATCACGACTTCACCGGTGTCGATCAGCCGGGCCGCGACCGCGTCCATCTCGATGGAGTTGGCCTCCCGAAGGACTTCGACCACGTCGTCGAATCGAGTTCGCGCCGCGTCGGCCTCGAACCAGGTCTTCCCGAAGACCGCGCTCACCACGATGACCGCGAGGACCGAAAGGACGATCTTCGCCGTCGTTCGGTGCTGGATCTCGTCGAGCACGCCCCAGATCTTCCGGATCGTCTTCACCGTGACGAACTCCGATCCTCGTCGTCGTCGCCTTCACCGCCGAGCAATCCGTCGATGACGGAGTTGTCGTGATCGTCGGGGGCATCCGGCACCTCGGTCACCGAGGCTTCGGGCAGCGTGGGCGCCTCGTCCCGAAGAAGTTCGTCGAGGACTTCCGCGGACTTCTCCGTCGATTCGGTGGTGGATCCCGCCTGCTTCTCGACCGATCGGACCTGATCAGGCGTCCGATCGGACTGAAGAGCGTCGAGCAGCGATTCGCCTTCTTCGGTCTCGACCGCCTCGTCCCGGGTGAGAAACGCCGCGGTCTCGCCACCCTGAAGGGCGCCGGAGGTGCCTGCCGCCTCCTCCTGGGCCTGTTCGACGATCCCCATGAAGAGATCCTCGAGTCGCTGTCGCGGACGCTGCACCGAATCGATCGCGACACCACGCCGCCGGAGCACGCCTTCGATCTCGTCCACGGCGTCGGCGTCGAGGGTCGGGGTGCGGATGACGGTGTGTTGCGAATCCGCGAGGAGATCGCCGGTGCGACCTTCACCGCGGATCTTCCCGCCGTAGAGGATCACCATTCGATCGCACACGTCTTCGACGTCCCCGAGCAGGTGCGAACTCAGCAGGATCGTGGTTCCCCGCCGCCCGAGTTCCAGGAGCAGATCCTTGACCTGACGGGTGCCGATGGGATCGAGCCCGGAGGTCGGCTCATCGAGGATGAGCAGCTCGGGATCGTTGATCAGCGCCTGGGCGAGCCCGAGTCGGCGACTCATCCCCTTCGAGTACTCGCCGACCGCTCGACGCTTGACCTGCGCGAGGCCGACCATGTCGAGAAGTTCGTCGATGCGACGCTTCCGCGTGCGGTGGTCGAGCCCGAAGATGCGACCGTAGTAGTCGAGGGTCTCACGGGCGTCGAGGAACCGGTAGAGGTAGGACTCCTCCGGGAGATAGCCGATCTTGCTCTTAATCGCGACGTCGGAGGGATCCCTTCCGAAGACGCTGAGCCGGCCCGACGACTTGTGGAGCAGGCCGAGGATCATCTTGATCGTGGTGCTCTTGCCCGATCCGTTCGGTCCGAGCAGGCCGAAGATCTCGTGCCGGTTGATCTCGAAGTCGATTCCGTCGACCGCACGGGCCTTCGCTCGCTTCCAGAAGTCGCTGAAGATCTTGGTGAGGCCCACCGCCTCGACGATCGGCTCGCCGATCGTCGGACGGGACGGATCCCGGTTCGTGAGCTCGTTCACCTGGTTCATTCGCCGCCTCCCTCGCGGCCGTAGCCGCCGCGGGCATCGCGGTTCAGACGACGACCGGACCGGTTGATGTTGATCTGCCGGCCACCGAGCTGCCAGTTGTTCACGTCGGCCAGTCCACGCATCGCGTCGACCTTCTTCGCATCAGACGCCGCGTTGCGACGCGCCGTCGACACGTCCATCGAGCTCTTCATGCGAAGCGCGAGGCCGCGGAGTCCCGGGGGCGTCGAGATCACTTCGACCTGCGGACCGCTGAGCACCTCGTTGTAGGCGTCGAGCCAGAGCTGGCGGACCAGCT
>JAACEA010000392.1 GCA_009936695.1 Planctomycetia bacterium | reverse complement strand
TTGCTCGAATCAAGCAGGAGGGCGATCTGAGCCCCGCGGACGTGTTCATCACGGTCGATGCGGGTCGTCTTCGAACCGCCGAGGAACAAGGCGTCTTCCAGCCGACCCGATCGAAGGTCCTGGAGGCTCGGATCCCGGCGTCCGTTCGACACCCGGAGGGACTCTGGTTCGGGCTCACCAAGCGGGCACGGGTGATCGTCGCCTCGAAGGACCGGGTTCCCGCGGACCTGACGCTCGACTACGAGGATCTCGTCGACCCCGAGTGGAAGGGCCGCGTGCTCATTCGCAGTTCCTCGAACATCTACAACCAGTCATTGGTCGCGTCCTTGATCGAGGCGCGCGGCGCGAGCGGTGCCGAAGAGTGGTGTCGTGGGATCGTGGCGAACCTCGCTCGCACCCCGCAGGGTGGCGATCGCGACCAGATTCGCGCGGTCGCGGCTGGCGAAGGCGACATCGCGGTGGTCAACCACTACTACCTCGCGCGGATGATCGGTGGCAAGGAAGCCGATCGTGCGGCGGCGGCGAAGGTCCGGGTCATCTTCCCCAACCAGGATGATCGTGGCACCCACGTCAACGTCTGCGGCGCGGGCGTCGTGAAGCAGGCGCCGAACCGGGAGAACGCGGTGAAGTTCATCGAGTTCCTCGCAAGCACACCGGCGCAGCAGCGGTTCGCGGAGGGGAATCAGGAGTATCCCGTCGTCGAAGCGGTCCCGACCAGCAGCACCCTCGCGGGATTCGGCCCGTACAAGGCCGATCAGCTCAACGCGGCGAAGCTCGGTGCGAACAACAAGCAGGCGGTGCGGATGATGGATCGCGCCGGTTGGCGTTGATGGCGGACTGTAGAATGGAAGCATGGATCCAGAAATGGTGATCAGGAGTCCGATCACCCGGGTCCCGGGGCAGGATTCTCCGGTTCGCTCGTCCGTGGTCGCCGTGGGCGATTCATGAATCTTCGAACGGCGCATGGCGGTCGTGGATGGGTGATCGCTTCGGTGCTCGCCTGCCTCGTGGTGGCGGTTCCGGTGCTCGTGATCTTCTCCAGCGTGTTCCGCTCCTCGGACGGGGAATGGAATCATCTGGCGGAGACCCTGCTTCCGACCTACGCGTCGAACACCGCGCTGCTCGCCACCGGAGTCTGTCTCGTCGCCGGGATCGTCGGCGTCGCGACCGCGTGGATCCTGACCAACTGGAATTTTCCCGGGGCGAGGGTCCTGGGGTGGGCCCAGTTGCTTCCGCTTTCGGTCCCCGCGTACCTCTCCGCGTATGCGATGGCCGATCTGCTCCAGTTCAGCGGGCCGGTGCAGGGTTGGCTTCGCGCGTCGTTCGGTCTGCAGGCCGGCGACTACTGGTTCCCGCAGATTCGATCGCTGGGAGGGGCCGTCTACGTCCTTTCCTTCGCGCTGTATCCCTACGTCTACTTCGCGGCCCGGATGGCGTTCCAGGAGCAGTCGCGGTCGTTGCTTGAAGCGGGACGGCTGCTCGGTCGCGGGCCGTTCGCGACGTTCTGGTTCGTGGCCCTGCCGCTGGCGCGACCCGCGATCGCCGGAGGGGTGATGTTGGTGATGATGGAGACGGTCGCCGATTTCGGTGCCGTCGATCACCTCGCGGTCGACACCTTCGCGACGGGGATCTACCGGACCCGCTTCGCGCTCGAGTCGCCGATCGCCGCGTCACAGTTGTCGGCCATGCTGCTCTCCGCGCTGTTCCTGCTGGTGGGCCTCGAATGGTGCCTCCGTCGTCGTCGTCGCTATCACCGCACCGGCAACCGCGGCAACCGGACATCGAGCGGTCGGCTCGGACCGGTCGCCTCGGTCCTCGCCTTCGCCGCCTGCATTCTTCCGGTGCTGCTCGGGTTCGTGGCGCCGACGGGGCGACTCCTGCAGCTGGCGATCGATGGAGGTGATGCGCGAGGTGGAAGCGTGCTCGCCGGCATCGCGTTCGACACGATCTGGCTGGCGATCGTGGCGTCGGTGATCGCGGTCCTGCTCGCCGTGGTCATCGGCTACGCCGCCCGGCTTCGCCGTGGACTTCGTACCGCGGGGCCGGCGACCATCGCGCGAGCGGGCTACGCGATTCCCGGCCCGGTGATCGCGCTGGGGCTGCTGGTCCCGCTCGGGTGGATCGACCATCGAATC
>JAACEA010000391.1 GCA_009936695.1 Planctomycetia bacterium | reverse complement strand
CGGGTCGCTCCGGCCTTCATCCGAAGTGGATCGCTCCACGGTTCGGATCAGGGCGAGGAGCGGTCCACTGGAAGTGCCCTGGATCGGCCCCGCAACGGTCTGCCTCCCCGTTCGGGGCCACTTCCGCGCGCCGACCGCGAGGGATCACCGGTCAGGCCCCGACGGGGATCACGACCGGTGGAAAGTCGACTTCGGTCTGATTGACGTGATTGAAGAGATTGGTGAACGTCATCCACGCGATCGCGGCGATCACCTCCACCACGGCGGCATCGTCGAACCCGGCCGCCCGGAACGCCTCCAGCTGGGCATCCTCGATCGACCCGTCCTTCTCGACCACCGCGTCGACGAATCGAAGCAGCGCCCGTTCCCGATCGTCGGTTCCTTCGCCGCGTCGGAAGGACTCGGCCTTCGCATCGTCCGCACCCACGCCGGAAGCGATCTTGGTGTGCGCCGCCAGGCAGTACCCGCAACCGTTGCGTTCGGAAACACGGAGCATGACCGCCTCCGCCTCGAGCGGCGAGATCGCGCCGCTCTTCGCGATCGCGCCCGCCATCGCCATCAGGCCCTCCATCATCACGGGGTTGTTCGCCATCCCCTTGAAGATGTTGATCGGTGCGCCGGCAAGGATGGCAGCGGCGGCGCCTTCGGCGGCCGCGGGTTCGATCAGCGAGAGTCTGGGCATGGATTGTTCCTTGGAATCGTGAGGTGAACGAGGTGGAATCCCGCGGCCGACGAGGGCGGCGGAACCCGGGGCGATCATGATGCTGGTGCAAGGCCGCGATTCACTGGTCGATCAGGCGATCCAGGCCCGCGGCGACGAGTATCTGCCGGAAGTTGTCGCTGAACACGAAGTTCTCCTCCGGGAATTCGCGACCACCGGTGTTGTTGTCGATGTGGCTGAAGATGAGATCGATCCTTCCGATCTCGTGCCATTCGCCGTCGGCGTGATCAAGCCGGCGAACGACGCCCGTGGTGCTCGCCCCGACGCCGTCCATCCGTTCGATCTCCGCTTCGTAACGGAGACACTGACCGGGAACCGCGTCCTGATCGAGCTCGACCTTCGAGATCTTGGCGAGCACGACCTTCTCCCGGAACCGGTTGACGGATCCGACGAGGATTCCCGCCGTCTGGGCCATGCCCTCGACGATCAGGCTGCCCGGCATCACCGCGCAGGGCTCCAAGCCGTCACTGCCATCGAAATGGTCGTGAAGGTGTTCCTCGGCGAGGGAGAGGTTCTTCACCGCGTGCATGCGGGTCCCCTCCTCGAACGCCGTGATGGTGTCGATCCACATCCACCGCACGGGCGGTACTCCTCGTTGAGGAAACGTCGCCGCGGATCAGGCCGCGGTCTTGCGCTCGATGAAGTCGACGAGACTCGCGACCGTGAAGACCTCGGAGAGCTGGTCGACGGACCGCTGCTCGTCAAGCTTCGTGAAGTCGACGTGGGGCATCTTCTCGCGGAGGATCTCCATCGCCTTGTCGGTCAGCTTGCCATCGACCACGAGCGTGTCGTCGGACATGAGGTTCTCGGGGAAGAGCTCCCCTTGATCGATCTTGATCGAGAACTCCTGCTCCAGCTTGAAGCTGATGTCGAGGAAGTCGATCGACTCCGCTCCGAGATCGCCGATCAAGGTCGCGTCCATGGTGATCTCGTCCGAGTCCGCGCCGAGCGCGTTCTCGAGCACGTCCTTGATCTTGTCGAAAATCTCGTCGCGACTGATGACCGCCATGGTCGTCTCCTTGCCGGTCCGAACGACTTCAGGAGTCGGGACCGATCGGGCTTCACGAACCGACCCGCCGAGCGGATCGTGGTCGTCTGATTCAAACGGCCGGCGATCCATCGCCGGCGATCGCCGCGGCCTCGGGCACCGCGATTCTGATTGGTCGCATTGTAAAGCGACCGGACACCGCGGTGTCGCCGCCGTCGGCTCCCGCTCCGGGGGAAATGACGGCACCGGCCCCTTTGAAGGACACGGCGTCTCCATCGAGCCTTTTCAGGAGGTCGACCTGCAGGCGAAGCGTCTCACCGGGCTTCACGAAGGTCCCGTACCGGAGCGCCTTGACGCCACCGAGCACGAATCGACGACCATCGTCGCCGAGCAGCCTTCGTCCCGCCTGGACGAGCGCCTCGAGCATGAACACGCCGGGAAGCACCGGGAACGTCGGGAAGTGGTCTCCGAGGTACTCCTCGGCACTCGTGACGTTCTTGACGGCGATGATCCGGGTGTCCGACTGCTCGAGCACTTGATCGATGAGCCTGAATCGCATGGGCGGGGAGGATATCCGCAGGCTTCGGGCTTGGTGCGATCATCGAGGACGCCGACGCCCTTTCCCCGACCGCCTGCGGGGCGGTTCGCGGCGATGAGGCCACCTCGAATCGGCTCCACATCGCCGGGAAAGCCGATATTCGATGTTATCGGTCGTTTTGGTAGCCGGTTCCACCGTCCCACCGCCGTCGCCCGAACTTCGTGGGCACCGAAACATGCGGCCCGAATCGCAGGAAGGCCGATGAAAGGGGGTCATGCCACGCAAGAAGTCGCCGTCACGAACCCGCACCAGCACTCGATCGACCGGCCGCCGTGCCCCGGCCACCCCGGAGGCGACCGAGTCCACCCTGCTTCGGCGGATCCTCTGGCTCATCGCCGCCGCCGCCTGGGTCTTCGTCGCGGTGTCCTTCTCTGGATTCGACATCGCCGACTGGCCCTCGACCTCCGTCGCGCGACACGCCGACCCTGCCTCGAACCCCGCCGGAATCGTGGGAAGCCTGATCGCCTGGTGGTCCTACGTGACCCTCGGCTGGGGCGTGTGGCTCGTCCTTGGCATGGCGGCGGTGGCGCTGATCGCGATCGTCCGCGGGCACCAGATCACGCATCCCCTGGTCCGAACGCTTGGAACGCTTCTCGCCGCCGTGATGCTCGGCGGTCTTCATGATGCCTGGATCGTCTCGATCTGGCCGCATGCCGGCCCGATCCCCGGCCTCGAAGCCGGACTCCTTCCCGCCGAACTCGATGCCGCGCTGGCGAGCCGGTTCGGTCCCGTCGGCGCTTCGCTCATCCTGCTCACGGGCCTGCTCCTCGGCCTGCTCGTCGCCGCGGACGAGCTTCTTCTGCGGGTTCCCGCCGCCATGATCCGATCGGTCGAAGCCGCACGGGGGATCGACCTCGACCCGATTCGAACTGCGATCGCCGCACCCTTCCGAGGTATCGGACACGTGGTCGAACGACTTGTGGGTCGCCGATCGACCCTCCAGCCCGCCGGCATTCCTCCCGAGATGGTCGAAGCGTGGCTCAACGACGAGACTCGGCGCGACGCGGAAGAAGAGGAGGAAGAAGAGGAGGACGACGAGGACGCCTGGTATGGCGATGACGTCGAAGAGGAAGAGGAAGAGGAAGAAGAAGAGGAAGAGGAAGCGTCGGACACTGCAACGACCCCGCCCACGCCACGAGCCTCCGCGGATGAGCTCCGACGAAAGATCGAGCGACTTCCAGTCCGCATGGCAGCCGCCGTGACCGAGGTGGTGCGCGACGAGGACATCCCCCGGGAAGAGAACTTCGAGGGATACCAGTTCCCCACCCTCGATCAGCTCGAAGATCCCGAAGGCGACTATTCGGCTTCCATGGAGTCGACGGTTCGAGAACAGGCCGGCATCCTCGAAGAGGCCCTGCGAACCTTCCAGATCGACGCCGAGGTCGCAGGCATCGAGAGCGGCCCGGTGGTCACCTTGTACGCGATCCTTCTCGCACCCGGCACCCGGGTCGCGCGACTCAACGCGATCTCCAGCGACATCGCCCGCGCCCTGCAGGCCCAGAACATCCGCATCATTCCAAACATGGCGGGGAAGAGCACGGTGGGCATCGAAGTGCCCAACACCAAGAAGGAGAAGGTGCGACTCAAGGAGCTCATGTCGAGCGGCCGCTCCCGCGAAATGGTGCTGCCGATGTTCCTCGGGAAGGACTCCGCGGGCGATCCCCTCGTGGTCGACCTCTCCAAGATGCCGCACATGCTCATCGCAGGCACCACCGGCAGCGGCAAGAGCGTGTGCATGAACACGATCATCATGTCCTGGCTCTACACCAAGCGGCCCGACGAACTCAAGCTCTGTCTCGTCGATCCCAAGATGGTCGAGATGAGCCAGTTCTCCGACATCCCGCACCTGATGTGCCCCGTGATCACCGAGATGGGCAAGGCCGCGGCGATCCTCGAATGGGCGGTCGGCAAGATGGAGGAACGGTACGAACTGCTTCGAGAAGCGGGCGTGCGCGACATCCGCGGATACAACGACCTCACCGAGGACGAGCTTCGCGAGGCCTTCGAACCCGCGAACGACGTCGAATGGGCGAAGCTGCCGAAGAAGCTTCCGTACATGGTGTTCGTCATCGACGAACTCGCCGACCTGATGATGACCAACAAGGAGGTCGAGCATTCGATCGTCCGGATCGCCCAGAAGGCGCGAGCCGTCGGAATGCACCTCATCCTCGCGACCCAGCGACCGCAGGCGAACGTGGTCACCGGCCTGATCAAGAGCAACATGCCCTGCCGGGTCTCGTTCAAGGTCGCCAGCGGGATGGACAGTCGGATCGTCCTCGACCAGAAGGGCGCAGAGCTTCTCCTCGGCATGGGCGACATGATGATCGTCACGCCCGAAAGCACCGAGATACGACGCGGCCAGGGAACCCTGGTCACCGACCGCGAGACGCGGCAGGTCGCGAAGTTCCTCAAGACCGTGGCCGGGCCGACCTTCGAACGCAGTCTGATGAAGGTCAAGGCGGCGAACGGCGGCGGAGACGGAGACGCGGGAGGCGAAGGCGGGGAACGCGATCCACTCTTCGATCAGGCGGTGGAGATCATGATCGAGACCGGTCGCGGTTCGGTCTCGCTCCTCCAGCGACGGATGGCGATCGGATACAGCCGGGCGAGCCGACTCGTCGACCAGATGGGACTCGCCGGAATCCTGAGCGACCACAAGGGTTCGGTCGCCCGGGAGGTCCTGATCACGCTCGAGGACTGGCATCGCATGAAGCGACTCGAGGAAGGCCTCGATGCAAGCAACGCCGCCGAGGATCTCGACGGCGACTTCGGTGAGGAGGACGCGGGCGGCGTGCCCGCCGAGCTTCCGGGCGAGCATCGGTACTGATCCGCCGATCGCTTCGAACCAGACCTTCACACCCGATGACCGAGGCGCCCCCACCGTGAGGCGGAGTGTCGTGTGGCGTTCGCACCACGGTCGCCGGCGGAGGATCCATCCACATCGGACTCACCCCCAAAGTCATTCGAAGACCGGACTTGCGACTCGTCCCCCGGCCGTCACGTCGACCACCGAGCATCG
>JAACEA010000045.1 GCA_009936695.1 Planctomycetia bacterium | reverse complement strand
CGTCGATCGGGCGGTGGTCCTGCATCGCTCCCGGGCCTGGACGGATGCGGGAAGCCAGGGCTACCAGTTCCTGCTGGAGTCGGGACGGCCGAGCTGGTCCTTGATCCACTTCTGGCCCGGCAACGCGATCTCGATCCGCGGATCGGCGGCGCTTCCCGAAGGACGCTGGATCCAGATCGGACTGGTCTACGACGGTTCCTCCCGTGCGGACGGCCTGGGGCTCTTCGTGGATGGCTCGCCGGTCGAGGTCGACGTGATTCGCGACCGACTCACGAAGTCCATCACCGGTGGGGGGCCGGGTGCGATGACCATCGGGCAGCGGTTCCGGGATCGCGGGTTCAAGGGCGGTTCGGTGGATCACCTGCAGGTCTTCGACCGCGCGCTCACACCGATCGAATGGCGTGCCCTGCATGGTGGCTCCACCCTGGACCAACCGGACGCTTCCGACCGCGACGCCTGGTACGCCTATCACCGAGCGACTCGAAATCCCGCTCGAGACGCGATGCAGGAGGCGCTTCGCGGACATCGGCGGGAACTCGCGGCCCTGCTCGACCGGACACCCGAGATCATGGTGATGGAGGATTTCGAACCGCCGAGGGAGGCCCGGGTGCTGGAGCGGGGGCGATACGACCGGCCCCTGCACGTCGTCGAGCCCGGCGTGCCGGCGAGTCTGGGTGGCTTCCCCGATGCGCTTCCGCGCAATCGACTCGGGCTCGCGCGTTGGCTGGTCGATCCCGGGAATCCCCTCGCCGCCCGCGTCGCGGTGAACCGGCTCTGGATGATCGTCTTCGGGCGAGGGCTCGTGGCGGCCCCCGAGGATTTCGGTGCCCAGGGTGAGCCGCCCTCGCATCCGGAACTCCTCGACCGGCTGGCGATCGACTTCATCGAGTCGGGATGGGACGTCAAGGCGATGTTGCGTCGGCTCGTGCTGACGTCGACGTACCGGCAGTCCTCCATGGGTTCCGAGGCCGCGAAGGCGATCGATCCGGAAAATCGCTGGTACGCCCGGGGTCCGTCCGGTCGACTGACCGCGGAGATGATCCGTGACCAGGCGCTCGCCGCGAGCGGGCTGCTGGTACCGGACGTGGGTGGGCCGAGCGTGCACCCGTACCAGCCCGCGGGACTCTGGCAGGAGAAGAGCGGACGGACGTATCCGCAGGGATCCGGCGAAGCACTTCACCGCCGGAGCATGTACACGTTCTGGAAACGAACCTCGCCACCGCCTTCGATGATGATCTTCGATTCGGCGAAGCGTGATGTCTGCCTGGCCCGTCGTGGTTCGACCTCCACGCCGCTGCAGGCGCTGGTGCTCCTCAACGACGTCCAGTTCATGGAGGCCGCCCGCGTGCTGGCGGAGCGGGTGATCGCGGCGCATCCGGATGATGCGACCGCCGGGATCGCCGACGCATTCCGTCGTTTGACGGGGCGGTCGCCGCGGCGGGATGAGGCGATCTCGCTCGGCGAGATGTGGGCGGAGGAGCGTGCCGCCTTCGCAGCGGATCCCGACGCCGCGGGAATGGTGGCGGCCACGGGTGACTCGCCCGCTCGTCCCGGACTCGATGCCGTCGAGGTCGCGACGATGACCCTCATCTGCTCCACCATCATGAACACCGATGCGTCGGTGACGAGAAGATGAGAGATGCATGACGCCATGAGGACACCTGAAGCGGACATCCTGCAGCAGACGCGACGTCACTTCCTCTCCCGTGCCTCCGCGGGGGTGGGCGCGATGGCGCTGGCCTCGCTCGGGTACGGCCGGGTGGGTCCGGCGGACGAGGCGGCACGTTCCATCGCCCGCATGGCGCCGCACTTCGCGCCGCGGGCGAAGCGGATCATCTATCTCTTCCAGAGCGGGGGGCCGTCGCAGCTCGATCTCTTCGACCACAAGCCGGCGCTTCAGGACCGCAACGGCGAGGAACTGCCCGAATCGGTCCGGCAGGGGCAGCGGCTCACGGGAATGTCGGGCAATCAGGCGACGCTGCCGATGGCCGGCGCGCAGTTCAAGTTTGAGCGGCACGGTGAATGCGGGATGTGGGTGAGCGAACTCCTGCCTCGGACCGCGGCGATCGTCGATGACCTCTGCTTCATTCGATCGATGCAGACCGAGGCGATCAACCACGATCCCGCGATCACCTTCCTGCAGACCGGGTCGGAGCTCGCGGGGCGACCGTCGATGGGGGCGTGGGTCAGCTACGGCCTCGGTACCGAGAACCGGGATCTGCCGGCGTTCGTCGTGCTGGTGACCAAGGACAAGGGTGGGCAGCCGCTCTACTCGCGGCTCTGGGGAAGCGGCTTCCTCGAGAGTCGACTCCAGGGCGTGCAGATGCGGGCGGGTCGGGATCCGGTCCTCTATCTCGCGAACCCCGAGGGCGTCGACCGTGCTCGTCGGCGGCGGATGCTCGATCGCATCGCCGGGCTCGACGCGTCCCAGCACGCGCAGTCGCAGGATCCCGAGATCCACTCCCGACTGGCCCAGTACGAGCTGGCCTACCGCATGCAGATGTCGGTTCCCGAAGTCACCGATCTCGCGGAGGAGCCCGACGCGACCTTCGAACTCTACGGCGAGGATGCCCGGGTTCCGGGCACCTACGCCGCCAACTGCCTGCTCGCGCGTCGGCTCGCAGAGCGCGACGTGCGATTCATCCAGCTCTATCACCAGGGCTGGGACCAGCACGGCGGCCTCCCCGCGGGGATCCGCGTGCAGGCGCGGGAGACGGATCAGGCATCGGCGGCCCTGGTCACGGATCTCAAGCGTCGCGGCCTGCTGGAGGACACGCTGGTCGTGTGGGGTGGGGAGTTCGGTCGCACGAACTACTCGCAAGGCGCGCTGACCCCGACCGACTACGGGCGTGATCATCACCCCCGCTGTTTCACGATGTGGATGGCGGGGGGCGGCGTCAAGCCCGGTGTGGTCCACGGTCGCACGGACGAGCTGGGGTACAACGTGGTCGAGAACCCGGTGCACGTCCACGACCTGCAGGCGACGCTGCTGCACCAGATGGGGCTCGATCACGAGCGACTCACGCATCATCACCAGGGCCGCGACTTCCGGCTCACCGACGTCCACGGCCGGGTCGTTCGCGACCTGCTGGTCTGAGCCGGGTCGCAGCGGGCGTTCGCTCGACGTACCGTGACCGCATGACACGTCCACCCCGTTCGATTCCGTTCCTCGCCGTGCTCCTCGCGGGCGTCGTCGCGATTCCGGCGGTGGATGCCGGCATCGATTCGGTCTCGACCACCGAAGTCGTCGAGACCTCCGGGCCGGTCCTCGGTGATCTGACCGCGACGTCGGTGCGGATCGCCTGTCGACGCGCCGAGCCCGGCGTGGTGGTCATCGGACTCGCGGATTCCTCGGGGACGCCGGTTCGTCGATGCCTGCTGGCCTGCCCTGCGGAGACGGACGGCGCCGGGATCCTCGAAATCGTCGATCTCGAGCCGGCGACCCGCTACCTCTATACGGTGGATGGTGCGTCGAACGATTCATGGTGGTTCGAGACGCGACCCGTCCCGGACGCGAGGTGTCGAATCGTCTTCGGCTCCTGCGCCGACGAGAAGGCGGGATCCTCGACGGTCTGGCGACGGATCGAGGCGGACGATCCGTCGGCACTCGTCCTTCTCGGTGACACGCCCTACATCGACACCACGGATCTCGTGCGGCAGCGATCCCGGTATCGCGACTTCGCCGGCGTTCCCGCCTTCGCGGATCTCGTCGCCCACGTTCCGCTCTACTCGACCTGGGACGACCACGACTTCGGTCGGAACGACACCGATGGCAATCTGGCGGGCAAGGAGAACAGTCGTCGTGCGGTGATGGAGCACCGGCCGAATCCGAGCTTCGGGGAAGCCGGCGAAGGCATCTACACGAGCTTTCGCCAGGGGCCGGTCGAGGTCTTCCTGCTCGACGCGCGGTGGTTCGCGCGAACCGAGGGCGAATCGGACGATCCGACGTTGCTCGGTCGTCGGCAGTGGGCATGGCTGGAGCGTTCGCTCGCGGCCTCCACCGCCCCGTTCCGGATTCTCGCGTGCGGAATGGTCTTCAACGGATCGGTTCGACCCTTCAAGACCGACTGCTGGGGTGCCTATCCGAAGGAGTACGACCGGCTCGTCGAACTGATCGGGCGGGTCGGGGACGCGGGCGTGGTCCTCGTGAGCGGCGACGTCCACTGGTCGCGGGTCATTCGTCACGACACCGGCGACCGGCTCGATCACGACCTGATGGAGTTCGTCACCAGTCCGATCCACGAGAAGCTGATCGCCGCCGCGAATCCACCGCACCCTGGCCTGGTGTTCAGCGTCGGCGAGATCAACAGTTTTCTGGTGGTCGATGCCGCGGTCGAGGGCGGCACGGCATCGATGTCGCTCCGCATTCGCAACGCCTCGGGTGAGGACCTTCACACGACCCGGGTCGAACGGTCGCCCGCGGATCCTTGAGTCCGTCGTGGCGCCGTCGGTGCCACCGTCGGGTCAGCCGGTCTTCCGACGCTGGGCGATCGGCAGGGGCTTCGGCCGGACGAAGATCAGGGTGTCGGCCGTGCTTTCGTCCGCCAGCGAGTAGCCTTCGGCGTCGAACTTGCGAAGCGCGGCGATCGTCTTCGGTCGGTGATCCGCCATCCAGCGAGCCATCAGGCCGCGGGACTGCTTTGCGTAGAACGCCATGAACTTCGCCTTGCCGCCGTCGAGCTGGAGGAACTTCGTCGAGATGATCGGAACGCCGAGCGTCTCGAGTCGGGCGGCCTTCGCGTATTCGTCGCTGGCGAGGTTCACGAGCGTCTCGGAACCGTTGTCGGCCATGTCCTTCTTCAACGCCTTGCCGATCCGGTCGCCCCAGAAGTCATAGAGATTCGAGGCGGCCTCGGTCTTCAGCCGGGTTCCCATCTCGAGTCGATACGGTTGGATTCGATCCAGCGGCCGCAGCAGTCCGTAGAGGCCGCTCAGGATGCGGACGTGATCCTGCGCCCAGGCGAGGGCGCCTTTCTTCATCGTCCATGCCTCGAGGCCCTGGTACACGTCGCCTCGAAAGCACAACGCCGCCGGGCCACGCGGATTCCCGCGCGTGCCGAACGACTGCCAGCGATCGTGGTTCAGGGCCGCGAGCGGTTTCGAGATCGACATCATCCGCTCGAGCTGCGGCGCGGTGTGGGCTTCGAGCGTCTCGGCGAGCGCCCGGGTCTGCGTCGCGAACCGCGGCGTGCTCGGTTCGAGTCCCCCGGGGATCGGAGGGGCGTCCATCTCGAGCGACTTGGCGGGCGACAGTACGGCGGTGAATCCTGGCATGGCGACACTCTAGCGCGTTCGGAGGCGAATCGCCCGAGTGGTCGGGAGCACGGGTCGACTCAACGATCGATGTCGACCACCGGGTCTCCGAGGATTTCCATCCGAGGTTCGATCCCGAGGCCCGGGCCGGTCGGGGCCGACATCCGGCCGTCCCGCCGCTGCGGGGCCCCCTCGGCGGTCGAGACCGTGACGTAGGAGTTGAAGTCCGTGGCCGTGAAGAGGAGATCGGTCGGGGTGCTGTGGGCGAGGTGGGCGATCGCCGCGGTGACGACGTCGCTTCCCCAGGCATCCTCGATGGTCATCGCGATGCCGCGGGCGACGCAGAGATCCCGGGCCTGTCGGGCCCTGGTGAGTCCGCCGAACTTTCCGATCTTGATGTTCACGACGTCCATCGCGTCGTCTCGAAGCGCCCGGACCAGGCTGTCGAGGTCCTCGATCGACTCGTCCATCACGAAGGGGTGGCTGGTCCGGCGACGGATCGAGAGGCACTCCTCGTAGGTCCGGCATGGCTGCTCGATGTAGACGTCGCGATCCTCGACCGCACGCACCACCCGAGCCGCCTCGTGGGGCAGCCAGCCGGTGTTCGCATCGGCGACCAGGATGTCGCCCGGTTCGACCGCGTCCGCGCAGGCATGGATGCGGGCGATGTCCGTCTCCACGTCGCTTCCGACCTTCAGCTGGAATCGGCGGTATCCCTCGTCCCGGTACCCTCGGAGGTTCGCGGCCATCTCGGCCGGCTCGCGTTTGGAGATCGCGCGATAGAGGACGAAGTCATCGCCGTTGCGGCCCCCGAGGAGGGTGGCGAGCGGCAGTCCGGCGTCCTTTCCGAGCAGATCCCAGCACGCCATGTCGATGGCGCTCTTCACGTAGGGATGTCCCTTGAGGCGGGCATCCATCGCCCGACCGATCACGTCCGTCTCCCGGGGGTCGAGGCCGATCAACGCCGGCGCCACCTCGGCGATGCCGGTGCGCGCGCCGGTCGCGTAGGACGGGAGATAGACCGGACCGAGCGGCGTCACTTCGCCGACCCCCGCCAGTCCGGTGTCGGTCTCGATGCGGACGATCGTCGCATCGAAGACGTCGACCGACTTTCCGCCCGACCAGCTGTACCGCCCCTCGTGAAGCGGGAGGTCGACCTGATGAACGAGGATGCGGGTGATCTTCATGAGAGGGGACTCGCTCGGCATGTGGACGGGGCTTCCGTTTCGGAGTGCCTTCCGTTGCACCAACGACGGACCTCGCGATAGCGTACCTTCGCCGCGGTCCGATTCGGTGTGAATCGGCGACCCCGTCGTTCATCCGCCCTGGGGATCCGTTCGTGACCACCATTCAGATCATCGCGATCATCGTGATCTTCATCGTCGGGGGTGGGGGAGCGGTGCTTCCGCTGGTGATGCGGACCCGGGTCTCGGCCGGCGCGATGTCGCGGGGAAACGCGTTCGCGGGCGGCGTCCTGCTGGCGGCGGGTCTGATCCACCTGCTGGGCGACGCGGTGGGTGACTTCGCGGAGATCCACCCCGATCTCGACTATCCGATCGCCTACGCGATCGCGACCGCCGCGTTCCTGCTGGTCCTGGCGGTCGAGCGGGTCGTGCCGAGGGCCGGCTCGGTGGAGGGGATCTCGACCGGAGACCCGGAGGCCGATGCATTCGTCAATGCTGCATCCGGATCCACCGCGACGCCGTACCTGCTCCTGGTGACGCTTTCGATTCACTCCCTGATCGCCGGCGTGGCATTGGGGACCGACGAGGCACAGTCGTCGTTCCTCGTGCTGCTGATCGCGATCCTCGCACACAAGGGATCCGCGGGCTTCGCGCTCGGCACCACCTTCCAGCGAGCCGGCGTGCCCTTTCGTCGGGCCTTGCCGGCGCTGCTGATCTTCGCCGCTTCGACGAGCACCGGTGTCCTGCTCGGGCTCTTCGCGGATCTGGCGTTCGACGCGGGGAGCATGCACGTCGTGACGGCCTGGTTCAAGGCGATCGCGGCGGGGACCTTCATCTACATCGCGGCCCTCGACATCGTCCGGGAGGAGTTCTTCCCGGTCGAGGCGGATCGTCACGGACGGTACGCCTGTGCGTTCATCGGCGCCGCGGTCATGGCACTGGTCGCGATCTGGATGTGACGTGGAGGGGACTTCGCCGGCGTCGCCATGCTCTGCTGCTCAGTTACGCGGCCGCCCGGTGTCAGGGCGGAAGGGACGACGACGACCGGCCGGGGCCGGCTGTTCATCCTCCACCGGCCCCCGCGCGGTCGGACTCACCCCTTCGAATCGTTCCAGCGTGGTTTCATACAACAGCTGATCGACGGCGTTCTGCACATCGACGAGCTCGGCGTGCAGCGGGCACGGGTCGCCCTGTCCGCAGACGCCGCCGCCGAACGGGCAGATGTGGGAGGCGTTCTCCGTTTCGAACAGCCGATAGATGTCGTAGATCCGGATCTCGCGGGGCGGCTTGGCGAGCGTGAACCCTCCACCCGGGCCGGGAACACCACCCACGATCCCCGCCTGGGAGAGCACGGTGAGGATCTTTGCGAGGAACGGACGCTGGAGGTTCCGCGACTCGGCGATTTCGGTGACCGAGAGTCTCGTCGTCCCACCGTCGTAGACCTCGGCAAGTCGGGAGGCCGCGGCGATCGCGGTCTCGGTCTGTCTTGTGTACATGCCCCGCTCCTGATCGGCGTCGATCGAACTGAATCGATCGGTGCGAGCCCGACGCCGATCGCGGAGTCTACGCGAGTCAAAAGGCCCGGGAGGTGAAGTTTCCGAAGACGGGGTGATTCCCCCATCCGTCGGGCGTGCGCCCTCGCCGTCACCATCGCGGCGGGACCGTCGATCGGGAGCGAGGCCCCGACCTCGGATGACTGCACCGGCGACCCTCGTTCATCGGTGCGGACATCGGCTTGTGCTAGCATCCGCCGCGTGACGGACTCGAACGATCCACCACTGCGCATCTGTCTTCTCACGACTCAGAACCTCGATGCGGATCCCTTCCCCGAGGACGACTGGCCGTGCGATCCGCGTCCCTTCATGCCCGAGGCCGAATGGCACGTGGCCACCCTGAAGGGGAAGAAGGGGTCGGTCCGTCAGGTCGAGCGACTGATCAAGCAGGGATTCGATCTCTTCTTCAATCTCTGCGACGGCGCGGCGGATCAGAACATCCCCGGGATCGAGGTCATCGAGACGCTGGAGAAGCACGGCGTTCCGTTCGCGGGCGCGACGTCCGAGTGCTACGAGCCGACCCGGGTCGAGATGAAGGAGGCGTGCGCAGCGCTCGGCATCGCGACCCCGGCCTACGTCGTGGCATCGACCCCGGAAGACGTGGAGCGGGCCGCGGAGACGCTCCGGTTCCCGCTCTTCGTGAAGCATTACAGCAGTTATGCGAGCGTCGATCTCAGCCGTCGATCACGGGTTCGGACCCCCGCGGGGCTCCGGGTCCAGGCGAAGAAGATCATGTCCCGGCACGGTGCGGCCCTGATCGAGGAGTACATCGACGGGATCGAGTGCACGGTGCTGGTGGCGGAGAATCCCGATGACCCCGCCCGGCCGATCACCTACACGCCCGCCCAGTACGAGTTCCCGAAGGGCGAGGAGTTCAAGCACGCCGACGTCAAGTGGGTGATCTACGAGGGGCTGAAGTCGTTTCCGGTGAAGGATCCGGTGCTCGCGGCGAGGCTTCGCGACGAGTGCGCCCGATTCTTCGTCGCATTGAAGGCGGCGAGTTTCGGCCGATGCGATCTCCGCGTCGCGAAGGACGGCACGCCCTACATGCTGGAGATCAACGCGAACTGCGGGATCTACTATCCGCCCGCCGACTACGGGGCCGCCGACATCTGCCTCTCGCTCGATCCCGCCGGCCACGAGGGTTTCACCCGACAGCTCGTCGCGGCGGCCTTCGCGAGACATGCGAGAAACGAGGCGGCTCGCGACGCGGTGTCGGGGCCGGCCGGAACGCCCGGCATCGAGCCCGCGGCCGCGGTCGAGCATTCCAACGACTCGGCGTGCGGGGATGCAGTGGAGTCGTCGACCGTGGTGGATCACGATTCGACGGACTGATCGAGGGCCGCGGCGGACCACGGTTCAGATACCATCCGATCGACATGCACGACTTCCAGCGACGATTCATCGATTTCATGCTCGAGGCGGGCGTCCTCACCTTCGGCGACTTCACGACGAAGAGCGGGCGAAAGACGCCGTACTTCGTGAACACCGGCCTGTACCGGTCCGGCTCGCAGATGGCGATCCTCGGGCGGGCCTACGCCGATGCGATCGACGCTTCGTTTCCTCAAGGTTTCGACGTCCTGTTCGGCCCGGCCTACAAGGGCATCCCGCTGGTGGTCGCGGTCGCCACCGCCTTCGCGGAACGCGGCCGCGACGTCGAGTTCTGCTTCAATCGTAAGGAAGCCAAGGATCACGGCGAGGGTGGCGTGATCGTCGGCCGGAAGCTGCGGGACGGTGATCGGGTCCTGATCGTCGAAGATGTGACCACCGCCGGCACCTCGATCCGGGAGACCGTGCCCGTGCTCCGGGCCGCGGCGGGCATTTCGCTCGCCGGGCTCATCGTCTCGGTCAATCGGATGGAGCGAGGCACCACCGATCGAACCGCCTTGGCGGAACTCGCCGACGAGTTCGCGATGCCGACCCGGTCGATCGTCGACCTCGACGAGATCCTTGAACATCTCGGTGATCGGCTCGGATCGGACGATCGCATGCGGATCACGGCGTATCGCGAGCAGTACGGCGCGGCGACGTCCTGAAGTCAGGAGCGGTGTTCCCGGACGCTGGCCGGCGATGTCCGGTCCGGGCCCGCTGGTCGATGGCGGGCGATCTCGTATCCTTGACTCATGACCCCGATTCACCGCCTCATCGTGATCGCCTTCTTCGCCGTCGTGTCCTGCCTCGACGCGACGGGGGAGGATCTCCGACCGGACACCTCGATCGACATCACGCTTGAGTGGTCGCAGCAGCCGGACGGGTGGCGATACCCGATGGCCATCCACGTTCCGAACGGCGAGCCGCCGGCGACCGGGTTCCCGATCTGCATCCTGCTTCACGGAAACGGCGGCAACGGCGCCGGCATGCTGCCGGGATTCGTCGGCCTGCTTCCGTGCCACGCCCTCGTGGCGCCTTCGGGATACGCCTCGAGTTGGAACATCTGCGGCGAGGGAAGCGACGCCCCGGACCTGGAGATGATCGCGGAGCTCGTCGAGCGGCTGCAGACCTTCGCCAACGTCGATCCGAACCGGATCCGGATCCTCGGCGTGTCCAACGGATCCGCCCTCGCGAATCGCGTGCTCATCGAGAACGACAACCCGGGAATCGATCGGATCGCCGCCGTGGTGTCCCAGCTCGTCACGGCGCAGTTTCACGCGGGCGGTTTCCACCGTCCCGGTGGAACGACCCAGCCCGGCGCTCCATTCTGCGGCTATGACATCGAGACCGAGCCGATGCCGGGACGGCGATACCTCGGCATCTGCAACGAGAACGATCCGGTCATCCGGTACGACGGGGGGCCGGGCCCCGGAGGTCTCGTCTTTCTGGAGGCGCGGGACTCCGCCTTCCGGATCGCACGAAGCCAGGGGTACGACGGAGATCCGCTCACCGGCTCCGGCGAGCGCATCGGTCGCAGCAACGTGTTCGCCTACGAGTATCTCGACGGACGCGTCGTTCATCTGCGCGGCGATGCGGGCCACGGGATGAACCCGGTCCAGCGCGAGTACGTCCGCGACTTCTTCGATGGCTGCGCGTTGCCGCCGCCGTGTCCCGCCGATTTCAACGGAGATGGCCGGGTCAACGGCGCCGATCTCGGCCTGCTCGCCGCCGCGTGGCAGACCGCCGCGGGCGATCTCGACGGCGACGGAACGACCGGTGGCAGCGATGTCGGCCTGCTGCTCGCGGCCTGGGGCGAATGCCCGTCCGACCAGCCGTGAGGGTCAGGGCTGGATGTCGCGAAGGACCTTCATCTGCGTCTTTCGCGGGGCCTTCAAGAAGGACTCGAAGGCTCGATAGAACACGGCCTTGTCCTCGATGTCGAGGTAGCGAGCGAGTGCCGCCTCCCAGCCGAGTTCGGTGATCATCGGGTGGAACTCGTCGCGGTAGGCCGCCACGCTTCCGCTCGGTGACTGGTGGATCAGGAACGCGACCGCCCACGCGCCGGTGTCGTACGCAAGCTCCCGGTAGTGCTTCCGGACCTTCGCGGACGCGGTGTCGATGTCCTCCATGTCGGCGATGGTGAGGTCCGGATCTTCGACCGAGCGGGCCCGATCCATGAGGTGGTCCATCCGTCTTGCCATGAATTCGTGGCCACAGCGTCCGGCGGTGTACGGAACCCAACCCTCGGAAAAGACCGCCCCGCCCTCCATCATCCAGGTCGGCATCGTCGCGAAGCCCTTCTGGAAGACGTGGGTGTATTCATGGATCCCGCGAAGCACCGGGTCCGGGATCTCATCCCCGTCGTGATCCCACTGGTGCACGTTGATGAAGACGAGTTCCGCCTCGGGCTGTTCGAACTCCTCGACCCACGAGAGATAGGCTTCCGAATCACCACGTTCCGCGACGTCGATGAAACGCTCGGTCGCATGCGATCGGCACTCGATGGCGCTTCGTCCGGTGCCCCGGGTCCGCCACCGGCAGTAGTCCTCGATGAATGCGTCGCGCGGTGCCGCCGGGATCGTCTCGCCCGCTTCGGAACCGACTACGAAGACGTGCGCGGGTCCGTAACTCCCCCAGAAGGATCGCGCCAGCTCGACGCCGTCCCGGATCTGGGTCCGCCACTTCGGGTCGTACCCCTCGAGCACGTGATAGGTCGGTTCATCAGGCACGGGGATGAAGGTCCGGGTGTCCTTCTTCGGCGGCGGTTCGAGTGCGAGCATCGCCTCGCCCAGCGCTTCGCCGACCAGCAGATAGGTCTCGGCGTTGTGGTTGTAGTGGTGCCCCTGGCGGGTGGGGGAGACCGTGGGGTCGCGCCAATGGTCGCGGACTTCGACGGTCTTCACATTGCCCCGGTGTTCGGGGTGCCGTCCTGTTTCCCCGTCGACCGCGAGCTGGGCCTCCGCCACGGTCCGGCCGGCACCCGCGAGTTTCCAGCCATCGAAGGCGATGGTCGCGAGCACGAAGGGTGCCTTCGGCGCATCGAACTCTCGTCGCAGGGCGTCGATCAATCGCACCAGATTCGCTTCGTACCGACTCGCATGCGCCGGATTCTGGTCCTTGTGTCCCTGCCACCAGACGAAGCCCGCGATCTCCCAGGGATGATCGTCGGAGGCCGGCGTGTGGTCGGAGAGATGGTCGAGGACCTTTCGGATGTCGGTGACGAAGTCGTCGTACTGCTTGCCGGCGTACCAGTCGACGGGTTTCCCCGGATCGTCCTCGGTCCACGACGACGGATTGTCCTTGTAGCCCGCGTAGATTCGTCCGTCGTGCTGGAATCGCTCGCTTCCGGGAGGCAGGATGTCCCATCCGAGGCTTCGGTTTCCCTGCGATGCCTTGATGAGCAGGACCGGCTCGTGGTGACGATCACCGACCGCGATGCCGAATCCGAGTTCGGGACCGATCAGATTGGGGCGGGCGCCGAATCCGGGCTCCAGCCAGCCGCGACGAGTCCCGGCAGTGACCTGGACGCACCAGACGTCGTCACGCACTCGCCAATCGCCGGCGTCGTCGAGCAGGTCCGGCCGTTCGCCCTTCGTCTTGACGAGATGTTCGAGGGTGCCTTCGGTGTCCACCGGGCCGATTCGTCCGAACCCGACCATGTTCGACTGTCCCATCAGGATGTAGACCCGGATCGGGGGCGATGTCGGATCGTGATGCGGATCGCCGGCCTGCCCTGATGCGCCCATGGTCAGACCCGACCATGCGAGCGCGAAGGCCACGGCGAGGCTTCCGCGGTTCCAGGGGCGTGGACGCGACGTGCGGGCGTCGCTCGGTCGTCGGTCGGGCTTGATGGCGGTGAAGTGCATCGTGGGCTCCTCGGGGAAGGGCACCGTCGCGTTCGCAGACTCGTTCGCGCCGGCGTTCCGAGCGTAGCCGGATCCCATCCGCCGCGCACACTCGATCAGTCGCGATGCGAGCCGATCCTGGCGTAGTGATGGAGCTGCCAGAAGAACAGGAAGACGCCGACGGGGAACAGGATCGTCCACAGCGCGGTCCATCCGAGCAGTACCGGCCAGGAGTCGTCGGTTTCCTCGTACTGGTACCAGAAGCCGCCGATCGGCGCGACCAGGATGCAGGCACAGAAGACGACCTCCGTGCGATCAAGTCCCATCAGAAAGTCGATGACGGAATCGAGGTGGCTCATGGAACGTGGTGTGGATCCTTCAAGGGGAGGTTGCTTCCCAGAAGTCGAAGGAGAGTGGATCGTGCCTCGTCCAGGAGAGTCGAGGGAGCCGGTTCTCGCACTGGTCCCAGGTCCGCTCGGGATGTTCCAGGCGTTCGATGATCGATCGCACCGTGTCTCGACACTGCTGATCGTCGTCGTCGACATACGGACGAAGGGCTTCGATCACCGGGGGGCCGAATCTGAAGAGGGTCGCGGCCGCCAGCGTCCATGTCGCGATCTGTCCCTGCATGACCGGCCCTCCGCCTCTTCGAACATCTTCGGCAGGCGATCGAGGGCTGGATCAGTTTTCGGTTCGGGCGTCGGGGACGCGGGAGAGGTGTGAGTCCCCGCGGCCGCGTGCGAGATCGATCTGTCGCTTTCGTTCCGCGAACCGGGCCTTCTGTTCATCGGTGGTCCGACCGTGGCAGCGGGGGCAGCTCACGCCTTCGAGATACAGATCCGACGCACGGTCGGCGGCCCGGATCGGATCGCGACAGGCGCGGCAGAGCGTCGCGTCGCCGACCTCGAGTCCGTGCCCGACGGCCACCCGCTCGTCGAAGACGAAGCATTCCCCGCTCCAGAGGCTGTCCTCCTCGGGTACCCGCTCGAGGTACTTCAGAATCCCGCCTTCGAGGTGATAGACGTCGCGAATCCCACGCTGCTTCAGGAGGGCGGTGGACTTCTCGCAACGGATGCCTCCGGTGCAGAACATCGCGACCTTCGGTTGACGAGTCACGTCGATCTGGGCATCGAGCCAGGCCGGGAGCTCGCCGAACGATTCGATTCCCGGATCGACGGCGTTCCGGAACGAGCCGATCGCGACTTCGTACTCGTTCCTCGTGTCGATCACGATCACGTCCGGATCACTGATCAACGCGTTCCAGTCCTCGGGCGCGACATACGTCCCGGTCAGGTTCGTGGGATCGATGCCCTCGATCCCCATCGTGACGATCTCTCGCTTGAGTCGGACCCGCATCTTCCGAAACGGCGGTCGATCCGTTTCCGCGTCCTTCCAGGTCAGGTCCGCGAGACGGGTGTCGGCTCGAAGATGATCGATCACCGCCATCACGTCTTCACGAGTCCCCGCGATGGTCGCGTTGATCCCTTCCGGGGCGAGCAGCACGATCCCCCGGACGTCGTGCGTCGCGCAGCATCGCTCCAGCGGATCCACCATGGAGGCGGGATCCTCGAGCGAGGTGAACTTGTAGAACGACGCGACGAGCATCGAGCGGGTTCCGATTCGAAGGGACGTCGGACTACGCGACGCCGGTCACCTTCGACGGACCCGCCAGCATCTCGAACGGCGTCGCGGAGGCGTTTACGAACCCGGGATTGCCGGCGACCGACTTGAACAGCTCGGACTGCTGGTAGTCGTGCATCGCCTTCTCGCTCTCGAAGAGGTAGACGCCCCCGTAGGTGTTGGTCACCTCGTTGGCGAGCCACTTCTTCGAGATCAGCCCGGGAATCGCGGCGAACTCGGGGGCGACTTCGGCGCAGACCGTTTCGTACTCGGCGCGGGTGATGTCGTTGAGATTGAAGTTGATGATGAGGATGTGCATGGTGTCGAGGGTATCGACTCTCATCACCGCGGTACCTGAGTGGTACCCGAGACGTCGCCGGAGGCGTGTTCAGAGCCGATCGACGCCGGGACCGGGCGCGATTCGGGGGGCCGAGCGGCCACCCCCCGAATCGCGTTCCTCCCACCGGTCACCCGGTTCGACACGGACGTCGCGGTCGATCCCGAGGCGTGTCGGGTGCCCCTCGTCGACGGATCGGCACCCTCATGGCATCGTCCAGTCGGCGAGGAGCCGGGCGAGATCGCCACCGTCCACGAGGCCCGACCCATCGAGGTCCGCCTCCGCCAGCGCGGTGTTCCACGCGGCGAGCAGGATCGCGAGGTCGCCGCCGTCGACCCGTCCGTCGAGGTTGATGTCCGCGGTGATCGATTCGATCGGATCGATCGAGGCCGGATACTCGTCGGGTCCCGCCCATGCGAGATTCGGAACGGTCTCGTCGACCCACTGATCACGCGGCTCGTCGAAGGGCGTGATTCGGACCCAGGCGATGTGCGCCGCGGTGGTGTCGAAGTCGGGATTGCCGGTCCAGCCGACGTCGCCCGCGTAGCCGGCGGCCGGGAACCACGTCCCGAGCCAGAACCGCGCCGCGCGGAAGGGGACGTTGCCCTGCCCGAACTCGACATCGTGAAGCTCGTCGACCAGTCGCCCGTCGAGCAGCCACCGCACCGAACCGACGTCGTCCCGGTTGATCGCTTCGTCGCCGAGATCGCTTCCCGATCGCCATTCGATCGTGAAGGTGTGATACCGCCCGTCGAGGGCTTCGGTCGCGAGATCGAGCGGCTTGCCGAACTCGTCCGTCAGCACCTTGCGTCCCTTGTGCTCTCCACCCTCGCCGCCGAACTGCCCGCCCCACGAATTCGTCCGGGCCTTGGTGAAGGAGAAGTTCCCGGTGTCGGAACCCGCGAGGTCGGTCGGGAACTCCCAGTCGATCTCGGTGTTTCGCCGCGGATTGGGCTCGTGCCAGTACTCCGCCTCGCCCATGCGGTGGTCGATGTAGTGGAAGGGCCAGAAGGCGGTGCAGGTTCCGTACTCGGGGGCGACGCGGGCCCGGACCTCGTACCGACCGGAGGCGTAGTAGTCCCGGGTCGCGATGGCGGCACCGACCCGGGTGCGGCGGCCGTTGTGTTCGAGGTCGCCGGAGTAGAGGTCGCCATGGGCTTCGAGGCGGAGCGCGATGATCGGCTCGCCGTCGTCGAAGTCCTCGACCAGAATGACGTTGTCGGGTGCGACCCCGCCGTTGTCACCGCCCCAGGCCTTCCCGGAGATCAACCAACGGTCGGGATCGAGCGTGCCATCGGAGAAGTCGTCGAAGAAGACTTCGGAAGTCCGTGCGGGCGGTGATTCGACGGTCGGTGACCATTCATCGCCCCGGGCGGTGAACCGGACATCCCGGAACCACGCGGACCCGGGTTGGTTCTTCCAGTTCTCGAGGGTCAGCTTTCCCTGCCGGAGCCATCGGTCGCCGGTCTGGATGTCGAGCTCGATCGTCTGCCAGTCGGTGTTCGTGAACGAGCGGGTGACCAGGAACTCGTCCGCGCCCGTGAAGTAGACCGTCCCGACGACATCCGGATCGGTTCGAACGTCCACGGAGATGGTCCACTCGCCGTCGGGTGGAAGCAGCAGTTCCAGCGGCTGGGACGTTCTCGACGTGTCGGCGGTCGACAGGAGCCGGAGGGTCGGCACCGCGTCGACGGTCTCGATCGTCGCGTTGAGTCCCAACGCCCACGCCCCGCCGTCGGGATCGTCGAAGCCCGGATTGCGCAACAGCGAGTCGCCCGCGTCGGGCACGATCGTGATCACGGGGGCCTCCGCCCACGGCGGCTCGCCGGGGTCCGCTTCCGGTGGTGGCTGCCGGCCTTCCCAGGCCCGTACCGAATCGAATTCGACGACGGCGTCCCGGTCGGTCTGCCAACCCTGGAGGTACACCTCGAACGCCGTGGCGTCGTCGTCGACGTGGACTTCGAACCGACGTTCGAGCCATCGGTTCTCGTCGTCGATCGCGACCCAGCCGTGCGCCTTGCCGATCTGGGCGCCGTTTCGGACGCCGAGGATCGGAGGTACCAGTCGATCCGTGGTCCGGATGCGGGCGGCGATCGTGTAGCGACCGCGGGGGGTGAGATCCTCGATCCACTGGGAGACCTCCGCGGTCTGACCGGATCCGGGTTCGAGCCGCGCCGCATTCGAGCCCTCGTGGGCGTCGTTCCCGATCGAGACCGGCCCCGTGGTCGCCCACCCTTCGAATCCCGATTCGAAGGAACCGTTCTCAAGCAGGTTCTCCGCGGCCCGGGCTCCGCCGACCGTGGTCGCGAGGGTGATCAATAGGGCGATTCCCGCCCCGCGGGGGGTGGACGTCGTCTCCATTCTTCGCTGCATGTCGTTGCTCCTCCGACGCCGTCCATCGCTCGCATGGGCCGAGCCCGAATCGGTCGTCGCTGATGCCCCGCGGCGGGATACGAGGATCCGGCAAAGACGGTTCGCCGCTCGTCTTCAAATTGAAGAACATGCGCCGCGGAGGAGAGGATTGCCGCGCGATCGGCACTGGTGATGAAGGGTGGGAACGTTCCTTGCCGAGTGATGATCATCGTCCGTCGGCCGGAATGCCGGAATAATGAGGCGACGACCCCGGCCGGAGCCGGGGTCGTCGTCGATCTCCATGTCCAGCCGCGATGACGCGGGCCGGTGATCATCCGAGTTCACTCGGACCAGGCGGCGAGCATCAGGCCGAGATCCGCACCGCCGACGACGTCGTCGCCGTTCAGGTCGCCGAGGCCCGGCTGTCCCCAGTTCGCGAGCAGGAGTCCGAGGTCGGCGCCGTTCACGGCGTTGTCGCCGTTGAGGTCCGCCGGGCTCACCGGCAGGCAGTCGCACGATTCCTCGATGCAGCCGGTGATGATGGTCACCTGCCCGTAGCCCTGTGGGGAGTGGAGGCCCGCATCGTTCCCGCAGATGCGACTGCCGACGAGCACGACCGAGTTCTGGGCGAAGCCGCCTCCGGCGTTCTGGGCCCAGTTACCGCTGACGTCGGTGTCGACGAGCGTCACGACCCCCCCGAAGATGGCACCGCCGTCACCCAGGGACTCAAAGACCGGATGCGCCGCCGTGTTGCCGGTGATCTCGCATCCGCTGAGCGTGACATTCGTGCCGCCGTGGTGCAGGTACATGCCACCACCATGAATGTTCGCGTGATTGCCGGTGATCCGGCAGTTCTCGAACGTGGTCTCTCCATGCCGGATGACCACGCCCCCGCCGTACTCGCCGAAACCACCGGTGATCACGACGTTCTCGACTCGAAGGGTCGAGTCCGGAAGCAGGATGGCACCGAAGGTGACGAAGTCTCCCTGGCCGTCGAGAATCGTCGCCGGTCGGCCCTTGCCGTCCACGGCGCCGCGAATCTCGACGCTCGGTCCGTAGATGGAAACGGGATTCTCGAGCAGGTAGGTGCCCGCCGCGATCTCGATGACGTCTCCATCCTGGGCCGCCTGGGAGGCCGCCGCGGGATCCGTGAAGTCGCAGGAGCCGTCGGGGCAGACCGTGATGGTGTCGGCCGCGGCCGCCATCGTGATCCCGAAGGCGAGTGTCATCGTCGATGCGAACGATCTGATCGTGAACGTGTCAGGCGTGCTCATTTTCCAAACCCCATTGAAGTGTGGTCGTCATGACCGTGTTTCCTGTCCGACCCGCATCCCCGGGGGACGTCGGCGATCTCGTTCGCCGAGGCGGCGTGAAGGGTTCCGCCCCACCGAAGAATCCTCCGAAGGAACTCGGATCCCACCAGGACGCTCGTCCTCGTCGCCTTTGCAAAACTAGCATGGATCTTCGGTGAAGCTCTTTTCGCCGCCGAGGTTCGAAGGGAATCGGTTCGAGACCGCGCAGTTCGCGGACGACTTCACCGATTGGCGGTACGGGATCTGGAAAAGTCCCCCGGATTCATCCCGGTCGATCGCGGTGAGCACCGAATTCGAGGGATCTCGTACTCCGAGAAGGGTACGCTCGTCGGTCCCGGCGTCCGGTTCCCGGCCCCGATCCCCACGCCATCGTCGCGCTCGTGCGATGATCCGGCCATGACCGTATCGATGACGTTGGATGCCGCGGACCCGGGGGTGCTCGAACTTCTCACCGAGTCCGCGACGATGCGGACCTGGGAGTTCATTCGCAACACGAACGCCACCACGACGATTTCGGACATCGCGTCCGTGACGGGCCTGGCGTCCTCGGAACTCCATCGCCAGGTGGATGCGCTCGTCGCGATGGGTCTGCTCCGCGTGATTCGCGTTCGGAAGCCGCGGCGTGAAACCGGATATCGCGCGACCTGTGAACAGATCGTCGTCGCGTTCGACGATCATGACGAAGAGGTCGTGGCGAGGCTCATCGCGATCGGCGATGTGATCAAGGGAGACTACGACCAGGCCGTCGAGCAGCACGCCGATCCCGAGTTTCATTCGAAGGCGGGGTTCCGATTCCAGATGTCCGGCACCTATCGCCTCTCGAAGGAGGAACTCGCGTAACTCCGGCGGAGGGTGCTCGCGGTGGTTTCCTTCCTCGACATGCCGAGGAACACCGGCAAGGTGGTGGACGGGGATCCGGACGGGAGCGCCGTCGGCTGCAATCAGGCGATCCGCATCACCCTCGATCCGCTGGTCGGCGGTCTGCTGCCGTCTCCGACGATCATCACCTCGCCCCGATCGAAGGTCGGGGACTGGGATGGAACCGCCGCCGACTCCGCGGGTCTGCCCGCGCTCACCGCCCGGGAGCGTGAGGTGGCGCTGGCGCTCGCGGACGGACTGACGCGGGCTCAGGTCGCGGATCGACTGCGGGTGTCGGTGCACACCGTGTCCACCCTCGCCCGCCGGGCGTACAAGAAACTCGGGGTCACGAGCCAGGCCGAACTGACGGCGCGCCTGACGGGACACGACCGCAAGGTGCCCGGGGAGGATCAGGGCGTGGAATGACGTCGGTTCGGAAGGGAAGTACGATCCGGGCTGGAGAAAAACACATGCTCGAACACCTGCTCTTCGTCTACGACTTCAATCTCAAGCACCTCCGCTACTTCGTCGAGGATCTGACGCCGGATCAATGCGTCCAGCAGCCGAATGGACTCATCAACCATCCCGCGTGGCAGATCGGACACCTCGCCCTCGCCGCGGACCTCGCCGCATTCGAGCTCGGGGCCGATCAGACGTTTCCCCCGGAGTGGGCCGAACGGTTCTTCCCTGGCGCGCCGATCACCGCGGAGGTCGCCGACTATCCGTCGATGACCGAGCTTCTCGATCAGCTGGCGGCCCAGCATGCACGAGTCGCCGCGCTGCTTCCGAACGCGACCGAGGCCCAGCTCGCGGCGCCCTGCCAGATGGAGATGCTGCATCGCCGCTTCTCCAGCGTCGGTGACTTCATCGCCTACATCATGACCGGGCACGAGGGCGTGCACGTCGGCCAGCTCGCCTGCTGGCGACGGGAGCTGGGCATTCCGCGCGAAGATCTCTGAGTCGCGGTCGTCTGCTTCATTCCGGTGATCTTCGTCCACTCGGTCGGATGGGCGGTGGCGTTCATCTCGCTGGCGATCGGATTCTCGATGGCGCCGAACAGCCCGTACTACTCGATCTGCGCCGACCTCTTCCGGGGACGGACAGGGCTCGCCACCGGCATGATCGTGACCTTCTTCTCGCTTTCGGGGGTGCTCTGCCCGGTGATCACCGGGTGGCTCGCGGAAGCGGGTGGTGGGTTCGCCGCGGCGTTCACGGCGCTCTGCGTGGTGGTGGGGAGCGGCGTGCTGGGGATGCTGGTCTTCGCGAGCGGGCGACCGCCGATCGAGGTGGATCGGATCTGAGCGTCTTCCGAGCGTCTATGGTGGGGGGGTCGCCTTCGTCCCGCGACGCTTCGCACCTTCCTACTTCGGTGATGGAGACGAATCCGATGAGCGAACGCACCGAACCGGGCCGGCGGGAGCCGGCATGTCCCAGCCGACGCGCGTTTCTCGGGACCGCCGCGGTCGCGTCCGTGGCGTTCGCCCTGCCGCAGCGGTCGACGGCGTCGGTCCGGCGTCTCGCGGCGCCGGTCCGACTCGGGGTGATCACCGATCTGCATCACGACATCATGCACGACGGCGAGGCTCGCCTCGACGCATTCCTCGCGTCGATGTCGAAGCGTCCGCCGGATGCGATCGTCCAGCTCGGCGACTTCGCCTATCCGATCCCCGAGAACGAATCCGTCATCCGTCGGTTCAACGAGGCGCATCCTCGGTCGCTGCACGTCATCGGCAACCATGATCTCGACAAGGGCGTGACGAAGGCGCAGTGCGTGGAGCGGTTCGGGATGCCCGGTCGTCACTACGCGACGGATATCGGAGGCATCCGCCTGCTGGTCCTTGATGGAAACGACCGCGGCTCGCCTTCCGGCCGGGGGGGGTACCCCTCGTACGTCGGGCCCGAACAGATCGCGTGGTTGAAGGCGCAGCTCGCGTCGGGCGAGGGCCCGGTCGTCGTGGCGTGCCATCAACCGCTCGCCGGCGCGTACGCGGTCGACAACGCGGAGGAGGTCCAGGGAATCCTCGGCGACGCCGCCGATCGCGTGATCCTGGCGATCAACGGTCATTCGCACGTCGACCAACTGGTCCGGGTCGCGGGCGTCACCCATCTCCACGTCAACTCGGCGTCCTACCAGTGGGTCGGTGGGGATCACCGGCACGCGAGCTATCCGGCGGACGTCCACGAGCAGCATCCCTGGATCTCGTGCACCTGTCCGTACCGCGACTGCCTCTTCGCCCGCATCACGATCGATCCCCGGGATCTCGAGATCCGGGTCGAGGGCGTCGGCAGCGAATGGGTGGGCCCATCGCCGGCTCAACTCGGCGTCGATCTCCATCAGTCCCTCACCAACGGCGAGGAGATCGCGCCGCGGATCCGCGATCGGCGGATCAGCAGCATCCGGCGATGATCACCGGTTCGATTCGCGGCCGACCCGAACGTCGGCGAGCACGTAGGCTTGCATCTTCCACCGCGGTTCGATCGACGATCGCCGCCATCGAATCAACGAAAGGAACGACCATGAGCGACGTCGACCAGATCCACGACTGCGTCGAGCGGTACTACACGAGCCTCCGCGGCTCGGACTCCGCGATGGTCCGCGAGGTCTTTCATGGCAACGCGAAGATCGCGGGCTATCTGCCGGACGGACTCCACGAGATGAGCGTCGACGACTTCGCGGGATTCGTCGAGGCCCAGCAGCCGTCGCCCGACGCGTCGGATGCCCCGCGGATGCTGGAGATCCTCGCCTGCGAGGTCGCGGGCGAGACCGCGGCCGTGCGCCTGCGCGAGTCCTATCTCGGGATGACCTTCCTCGACACCTTCTCGATGCTTCGGGTCGACGGTCGTTGGACGATCTACAACAAGCTCTTCCACGTCGAATCCTGAATTCGTCGAGGCCGGGTGATCACCGCCGTTCGGTGCGGCGGCTCCGCGAGCCGTGCTTCCGATAGACGCGGGACGCCTCCTGCCGTGCCCGACTCGTGCCGCGAGCGTCGAAGATCCGCTCTTTCGCCAGGCGGTACGCCGTTTCGTGATCGACGACGGGCGCGGGGTACGTCTCGCCGATCAGACATCCGGCCATGTGCTGGGTGAGGGGGGGCATCTCCTCCGGCCGGGCGTACGGGAACGGTGCAAGGACGGCCAGGGTGAGGTCGGGCCATCTCACCTTTTCGCCCACCTTGACCCGGGTCTCAGTGACGAGGTAGACCATGTTCATGATCACAACGTTGAGAATCATCGTCTGCCCCGAGATCCACTGCCAGGAAGAAGCAAGGGCGGGCGCCTGGTGCCAGGGAACCCCCACGGCTCAGCCTACGACGTTGGGCGCACCTGATTTTTGACGTCTTCGACGCCCGATGGGTAGGCCCATTCGAAGCGAGTCATGTTCGCGTAAACTTGGTACGTGATCACGGCGATGAAACAGGACACCATCCCGTTGGCAATCCACTCCCGCCCGTGCTGCGAGAAGCCTGCGAGGCGCACGAGCTTCGAGTACAGAATCTTGAAGAGGATCACGGTGAAGAACATGTCGAAGATGATTGTGATCAGGTAGCGGCCATACCGAGCGGAGGCGAGCGCCCCGAGAGCGTACTTCATCCCGTCTCCTGGGTTCCAGAGGTACTCGCGGAATCCTTCGTCCGAGCCCATCTGGTTGTCGAGGATGAAGCCGAAGGTGCCGCCTAGCGTCATGCCCACGAATACGGTCGAGGTGGAGGGGTCAATGTGCCCATACTTGTCGAGCAGCGCGTTGACCATCAAGGAGAACGAGAGCGACGTCAGGCAGCTCGCAACCGTGCCACGGTCCTTGGTGCGCGAGTTGGTCAGCAGTGTGGCCGTCGCCGGGTCACGGTAGTCCTGCATCGTGCCGTCCCTCAAGTTCCACAGATGCTGCTGGCCCGCCATTAAGTTGAAGAGGTAATAAATGGCGAAGACGATGACGCCGAGCACCGAGCAGTAGACGAATATGGTGATCTTCGTGTTCGGGGCATGCCCCACCTGCCGAATGCCCGAGTGCTCGACGGCGAAGGGCCACGGCTCGCTGAGCAGCTGGTCCTCCACCCCGAGCGGGAAGTCGCGGTCGAACAT
>JAACEA010000044.1 GCA_009936695.1 Planctomycetia bacterium | reverse complement strand
GCCTGCCAGGGTGAGATCTTCAACATCGGCTCCGATATCGAGATCACGACGGGCGAGGGCATCGAGATCGTCGAGGAGATCATCGGTCGGTCCGCTCGGATCGAGGTGCAACCGCCTCGTCATGGCGATCAACTTCGAACCCATGCAAACATCACGAAGGCTCGCCAAGTGCTGGGGTACAGCCCCGAGACCACGCCGCAAGAGGGCTTGCGAGCCGAAGTCGAGTGGTACAAGAGTCGCATTCTGGGGCGATTCGATGCTTGAAAAGGGGCTCGAGATGATGTTCCCACCGGGACGATCCGATCATCCGCGAGGCGTGGCCCGCACGGCTTGTGCAGGTGGAATCGCGGCGTTGTTCGAGGGTTCCATCGACGCCGTCTCGGGCAGACGCCGGTTCCACCTCCGTTGCGTGCAGGGACTGCGACAGGGCTTCGGGCATGACGCGCACGATCTCGATGTCCGCCTGATCGGCATGGTGCCGATCCATCGCGTGGAAGGGGGCGCCGAATGAGTGGTCTCCTGATCCTCATCCTCGTCGGCTGCGCGATCATTGCCGCGTGGAGCAGCGCGCTTCGCCTTTCCCTGCAGGATCCGAGCCGAAGCGAGCTCGAGCAGCGGTTGCGGCGCCGGAACGCCGGGCCGGAGGAATCCGAGGAGACGTCCCGGGTCGAGTGGATCTTCACGCGACGATCGAGGCTGGTGACCGAGTTCGCATTCCTGCGGATCATCTGCAGCGTGGCGGTGACCGTCTCGTATCTGGTGATCTTCGCCGACCGGGGCGCCGAGGCGTCCCTGGATGCCGGCGACCTCGTGCTCGCCGGCGTGGTGTCGGCATTCACGCTCTGGCTGCTCACCGGCGTCGTGGCCGGTTCGCTCGCCACCCATCTCGGCACCTCGCTGCTCGTCCGGACGCTTCCGATGCTTCGGCTGGTCGATCTGGTCCTCGGGCCCCTCGCCGGCATCAGCGGCGTGATCGACGAGGCCGTCCGTCGGCTCAGCGGTGCCAATCTGCAGGAGGCGGAAGCGAGCGACCGACTGCGTCGGTCGATCGAGGACACCACGCTCGGCGGGGATCTCGACGAGGTCGCCGCGGAGATGCTCGAGAACGTGGTGGATTTCACGAACACCGAGGTGGGGACCGTGATGACCCCTCGGACCGAGATCGAGGGGATCCAGTCGACCGACGATCTCGCCGCCATCCGATCGATCATCATCGAGGCGGGACACTCCCGCATTCCGGTCTACGGCGACAACCTCGACGAGATCCGGGGCATCCTCTACGTGAAGGATCTCGTGCCGTATCTCGGCACCGAGGTGGAGGACTTCCGACTCGATCGACTGCTTCGACAACCGATCCGCGTTCCGGAGACCAAGCCCGTTCAGGATCTTCTCGGCGATTTCCAGCGGAGCGAGGTCCACATGGCCATCGTGGTCGACGAATACGGAGGGACCAGCGGGCTCGTGACCATCGAGGACGTCCTCGAGGAGATCGTCGGCGAGATCCAGGACGAGCACGACACCGAGGAGGAGCTCCCGCCCGCCATCGCCCGGGTCGGAGACGATCGATGGGAGATGGACGCCCGATTCCAGATCTACGATCTGAACGAGATGCTCGAGACCGCCCTGCCCGAGGACGATGACTTCGACACCGTCGCGGGATTCATCCTGGAACGCCTAGGTCGGGTGCCGGAGGCTGGGGAGTCGGTGGAGGATCTCGGCCTCCGTTTCGAGGTGCTCGAAGCGGAACCGACCAGGATCGAGCGGGTCGCGGTCATTCGGCTGCAACCTTCGGACGATGAGGACGGCCTCGAGGCCTGACGTCGCCTTTCTGGAATCGTGAAATCGGGCGGGGTGATTTCCCATGAAGTCGGCATGCAAGGATCCGGAATCATGAACGACGCGGGGCCGGCATGGAGCCAGGAGCGGACGCACGGGCAGGCCGGGGGCGATTTCGTCGTCGGTCCATCCGGAAGGGTCCGCCAGCCCGAGGTCTGCAGCACCGTCCGAACGGTGCTGGTCGGGAGTCATCTCTGGCCGTTCATCGGCCTGGTGACCGGAACCCTTCCACTGCTCTGGATCGGCGTGATCATCTTCTGGGGCATCCTGAAGGACCGCTCCCGACTCGTCGACGACCAGGGACGTGAACTCATGAACGTCATGCTGACGTTCGCCGTGCTGGTCGTGATTCCGATCGTCGGGTGGCTTGCCCTGGTGGTCTGGATCCCGGTGACGCTGATCTCCAGCGTTCGCGGCGCGATCGCGACCGGGCGGGATGGCGAGTACTTCCGCTACCCGATGACCTTCCGCTTCATCGGTTGACCGACGGTCGATCGGTGATCAGTCGAACTCGTCGCCGCGGAAGGTGCTGGCGAGGTACGCGTCCTTCACCACGGGATCGTTGATGATCGTCCGAGGGTCGCCATCCCGGAGGTTCCTGCCCTGGTGGATGATGTAGGCGCGGTCGCAGATCCGCATGGTCTGCTGGACGTTGTGGTCGGTGACCAGCATCGCGATGCCTTCATCGGCGAGCTTGCGGACTTCGGTCTGGAGTTCCTCGACGGTGTGGGGATCCACGGCGGCGAAGGGCTCGTCGAGCAGCATCAGGCGGGGACGGGTCACGAGGGCCCGGGCGATCTCGAGGCGTCGGCGTTCACCGCCCGAACAGGTCCGAGCCTGTTCCTTCCGCTTGTGGGTCAGCCCGAACTGGTCCAGGAGTTCGTCGCATCGTCGGCGTCGGGCATCACGATCCAGACCTCGGGTCTCGAGAATGGCCATCACGTTCTGTTCGACCGAGAGTTTCTGGAAGACGCTCGGCTCCTGGCTGAGATAGCCCATGCCGGCCTTCGCGTGCTTGTACATCGGCTCGGTGG
>JAACEA010000043.1 GCA_009936695.1 Planctomycetia bacterium | reverse complement strand
TCGGAACTCTTCCGGGTCCGGGGTGCGGACGCGGCGGACCGAGGGACCGCGATCCATGCGTGCTTCGAACGCATCGAATGGGCCGCCGACCTCGACGTGGTCGGGGACGACGTCCTCGACGCCCGGATCCGGAACGCGGTACCGGGTCGGCTTGAAGGCTGGCGAGCGGACTGCATCCGCGACTTCCGGGCGGCGTGTTCGAGTCCGGCGATCCGGGCCCTGCTCGACCGGCCGGGAGACGACGCCGTCGTCCGTCGCGAACGACGGTTCGTTTCGGTCGGGCCATCCGGGGTCCAGCAGGGGTCGATCGATCGGCTCGTCCTCCGTCTGGATCCCGAGGGATCGACGACCGGGGACGGGGTTCGCGAGGCGTGGATCGTCGATTTCAAGACCGACCGGATCGAGGGTGATCCGGATCAGGTGGCGGCGACGCTGCTCGCGCGTCATGCGGAGCAGTTGACCGGGTACCGGGAGGCGGTGGCGGCGATCTACGAGCTGCCCGTGGCGAAGGTCAGAGCCTCCGTGGTCGGGATCGACGCCGGGGTCGTGGCCGACCTCGCGGACTGAGATCGCTGGGAACGGGGTTTCGGAGCCCGGCCTCGTGAGTCCGACGTCCTGAACCCGGCCCGGCAACACCGATTTCGACCTCCGTCATCGACGCTCGAGGAACCCCGATCCGGAGGCCGGAGGGGCCCGAATCCGGCGTTCTTTCGGGGACGCCTCCTTCATGGGCCTGATACCATCCAAAATCGTCTTTGAGTGCCTCGTATCGACCGGAAAACCGCATGCCCTCGATCACCATCAATGGCCAGGCTCACGACTTCGAGCCCGGTGAGACCATCCTGCAGATCGCCCTCCGCAACGAGGTCGAGATCCCGCACTACTGCTATCACCCCGGTCTCTCGATCGCCGCCAACTGCCGGATCTGCCTCGCCGAGGTCTGGGCCCCGAATCCCCGGAACGAGGGGAAGCTCGAGGCTTGGCCGAAACTCGTCCCGACCTGCCAGCAGACGGCATCCGACGGCATGGTGATCCACACCGACAGCCCCAAGTCGGTCGCGAACCAGAAGCAGGTCATGGAGCTGCTTCTGATCAATCATCCCGTCGACTGCCCGGTCTGCGATCAGGCGGGGGAGTGCCACCTTCAGGACTACTCCTATCAGTACGGCCGGGGTGAGAGTCGATTCCGCGAGGACAAGAACAAGCAGCCCAAGAAGAGCATCGGGCCGAACGTCCTCCTCTACAGCGACCGATGCATCATGTGCACCCGATGCGTCCGGTTCACCCGCGAGGTGACCGGCACCGGTGAGTTGATGGTCGACGGCCGCGGTTCCACCGGCCAGATAGACGTCTTCCCCGGGATGGCCCTCGACAACGAACTCGCCTCGAACGTGATCGACCTCTGCCCGGTCGGTGCGTTGCTCGACAAGGACTTCCTCTTCAAGCAGCGGGTCTGGTTCCTCACCAAGACCCCCTCGATCGACGGCATCACCTCGAGCGGCGACAACATCTGGGTCGAGCACAACGAGGGCACCGTCCACCGCATCAAGCCGCGGGAGAACCCCGACCTCAACGACTGGTGGATCACCGATGAGGTCCGCTACGGCTGGAAGTTCGTGCACGACGAGGGACGACTTCGTCTTCCGGCGGTCCGAGGTCGCGATCCCTTCGATCCGACCCGGGCGGGCGACGCCTGGCGCGAGTCGCTGGCGGCGGCCAACGACGTGATCGAGGCCGGCGCCCGTGACGGTCGGATCGGCCTTCTGGTCAGTCCGATGCTGTCCTGCGAGGACGCGTATCTCCTGGCCCAGTGGGTCCGGTCGATCGACGCGGACGTGGTCTTCGGCGTCGGACCGGTTCCGGTCGACGGGGAGGACCGTTCCTACGGCGACTACGTGGTGCGAGCCGAGAAGGCCCCGAACGCCCGAGGCGTTCGCCGGGTCCTCACCGGACTGCTCGGTGGCGAAGCCGGCGGCGTCCTCGAGGCAGACGCCTTCCTCGCCGAAGCGAAGGCGGGCCGGTTCTCGGCGACGGTGATCACCGGGAACTATGCGTGCGCATGGGTCACGCCCGAATGGGCCGAAGCCGTGGCCGCGAAGCCGTACGTCCTGATCGACACGCTTCCCAGTCGCCTGGTCGACGCCGCATCGGTGCTCCTGCCGGGCGCCACCTGGATGGAGAAGGCCGGTTCCTTCCAGAACGCCGACGATCGACTGCAGGCGTTCGAGCGGGCGATCGCGACCATCGACTACTGCAAGGGCGAGGCTCAGATCGGCATCGATCTGCTCGCGTCGCATGAGGGCCTCGCTCCGGTGAAGTTCGATCCCGAACAGACCCGGGCCGAGATCTCGACCCTGCCCGGGCTTTCCGGTTTCCGAGGCGAGATCGTCCGGCCGGAGGCGAAGGTCTCGCTCGACAGCGACATGCTCACCGTGGATCTCTGATCGGGCTTGGATGCGATGGGATCACCACCCAGGTCGGACGCTGGGAGCGAACGAGAGATGAGCTCGTCCCAACTGATGGAGAACGCCGATGCGGTCCGGGCCCTCGCGCCCGAGGCCGAGGTCGCGAGGTCGCGGGCCATCGACGGTCTCGCCGCACTTCAGCATGACGACGGTCACTGGTGCGGTGAACTCGAGGGCGACTCGATCCTGCAGAGCGAGTACGTCCTCATGAAGTGGATCCTCGAGCAGGAGGCCGCGCCGCTCGCCGACGGCCGCGGGCCGGAGGTCCTGGTGCGGATCGTCGAGACGCTGCGGACCCAGCAGCGTGCGGACGGTGGATGGGGACAGTTCCCGGGATCGGGGATCGATCTCAGTGCGACCGTCAAGGGTTACTTCGTTCTGAAGCTGTACGGCGACGATCCGGACGCGCCGCACATGCGGCGAGCCCGGGAGGCGGTGCTTGATCTCGGTGGCGCGGAGCGGGTCAACACCTGGACGAACTTCTTCCTCGCCTGCCTCGGCCAGGTCTCCTGGAACGCGGTCCCCGCGATCCCGCCTGAAGTCGTGATGCTGCCTCGGTGGTTCTACTTCCACCTCGACAAGGTGGCGGCGTGGACCCGGACCATGATCCTGCCGTTGTCGCTGGTGACGACGTTCCGGCCGGCGCGGCGACTGGACGCGGGTCAGGGCATCGATGAGCTGTTCCGCTCTTCGCGGGATCGACACCGACTCCTGATGCGGTCCGACGTTCTCCGCTATGACGGCCGAAGAGGTGCGGGAGGCCCACATGGCGAGCATCCGCCGCGCTGTGGATCGCCATGCGGGCAGCATCGCCGACCACCTCGAGGAGCACGGCTACGCGGTGGTGGACGAGTTCCTGAGCAGCGACGCAGTCGCCACGATGCGGTCCGAGGCTGCGGCGCTCCTTGCCGGTGGCCACATGATGCCCAGCCAGTCGACGCGTTACGACGAGGAGAGCGGCACCGTCGTCGCCTACGAGAAGAACAATGTGCTCTCGACGAATCTGCGCGGCGGCGAGGCGTACCACCTGTCGCCACGCATGCACGAGTACTGCGTGGCGCTCGTCTCTTCGCTCGCGCCGCGGCTCAACGTGAGGCTGAGCGGCGTCGACCTATCGGACACCCTGCACGCCAACAAACTCGCCGTCTGCCTCGGCGACGGCAGCCGGTACGACAAGCACTACGACAACATGGGTGATGGCGACCTGCGCAAGCTGACCGCACTGCTGTACCTGCAACGCTCGTGGACGGACGCCAACGGCGGCTGCTTCCGCATGTACACGAGGGGGGAGGGGCTCGAGCCCGACGGCGACGGCGAGCTACCGCACGTCGACCTCCCGCCGCTGGGCGGCAGGCTATTAGTCTTCTGGGCGGACGAGATGGTGCACGCCGTCAACCCGTCGCAGGCGTCGGGCGGCGAGGACGAGCATCGTTGGGCGCTGACCGTCTGGTTCCAAGCAACCGACCCGCAGGGAATCAGCTTCGACGCAGAGATGGAGCAGCGCCATTTTGCCGACGCGGGCACCTCCGGGCTCGGTGTGAGCGGCTGAGCATGTAGGAACAGTTACGCTCTGACGAGGCTCTGATTTTGCAAAAGCCGTGAACGTTGGGCGTATCCTGATTATTACTGATTTTACTAGCGCGTTTTGCCGGCTACGCCGGGAGGAGGCACCGGGGGTGACCCCAGACGACGACGTGTCTATAGAATTCTAGATGTACGTAGGTTTATCCAATAAACTCTACACATGGCAAAATTTCCCCGGTTACGGGTTAGTAGCAGACACTTAGACTGACAAGACACGACACGGTACCGGCCTAAATAAGCGG
>JAACEA010000390.1 GCA_009936695.1 Planctomycetia bacterium | reverse complement strand
GTCAGGGCGTCGAGGCCCGTCCCCGCCACCGCGCCGTAGGTCGTGACCTGGAGGCTTCGGCCGTCCTCGAGCACCACGGTCACGAGGGGATCAGTGATCAGTCCTTCGAGCCGGCGGATGATGTCTTCCTGCAGTTCGTCGACGGTGAGCCCCGCCGCTTGCAGATCGCCGAGGGTGGGAAGTCGAATCGATCCCGCCTGATCGATCACGCGCACCGAGACGTCGGTCTGGTTCGCCGCGACGAGTTCGTAGATCTCGACCCGGACCACGTCGCCAGGAGCGAGTCGGTAGACCAGCTCGTTCGGAACGAGGTCGTCCGATGTCGGCTGGGTGATCTCCGGCCGGTAGCCGACTTCACGCTCGATGACGTCGATCCGGTCGAGAATCGGCATCGAAGTCGGCGTGTGCTCGTAGTAGCCCGTGACGCTCGGATTGAAGAACGAGTCGATCTCGCATCCGGTCATGGATACGGCGGACAACATCGCAAAGAGCAACATGGCGATCGTTCGCATGGTCGTTCCCGGACTCTTGTCGTTGGAGAGACTTCTCACGCCGGACTCCGTACCTGCCCGTGCGGGCATGAAATGGGACGAGCCGCGGCTTGCGACAAACGCCCGTGTCGCACGGTTCATCGGCGTCCCATGGGTACGGCATTGAGGAAAGACCCACGATTCTCGGCCGTCAGAATCAACTGGCAGGGAATTCGAGTGCCCGATCGATGATCGCCATCCGAACCGCCACCCCGCGCGTCACCTGCTCGAGAATCGAACTACGCGCAATATCTGCCGCCGCCGCGTCGTCGATCTCGACACCCCGGTTCATCGGACCGGGATGAAGAATCGGAACGTCCGGACGGAGCCGTTCGAGGCGCTCGGCCGTGAGACCGAAGGCGAAACGGTAGTCCGACGCCACGGCCCGGCCTGCATCGCGTTCAAGCTGGATGCGAAGCATCATGACGGCGTCCGCCGACCCGAGCACGCCATCGAGGTCGTGCGCGACTTCCACGCCGGGGCCGAGTTCCGCGAAGGTCCACGGCAGCAGCGGCGGTGGTCCGACCAGGACGACGATCGCCCCGAGGGCCATCAGGGCATGGATGTTCGATCTCGCCACCCGGCTGTTGAGAATGTCGCCGACGATGAGCACCCGCTTGCCGGCCAGCGAGCCCAGCCTGGCCCGAAGCGTCGATACGTCGAGCAGGGCCTGTGTCGGATGTTCGTGACGTCCATCACCGGCGTTCACCACCGGTATTCCGATGGTTCGGGCGACCAGGTCGGCCCCGCCCGCGATCGCCGAACGGATCACGAGGGCGTCCAACCCCATCGCGGCGAGATTTGCGGCCGTATCGACGAGTGACTCACCCTTGTCGAGGCTTGAACCACGACCGGTGAGGACGATGGGTTGGTGCCCGAGCCGACGGGTGGCCACCTCGAAGCTGCACCGAGTACGGGTCGAGTTTTCGAGGAAGAGGAGCCCGATCACCGCCGAACGTGGAGGATCCGGAAGTGCCACGCCGTCACGAACGACCGGGAGCAGTGCGTCTGCACGGTCAAGGATCGACTCCAAGGCCTTGGAATCGACCCCTCGAAGGCCAAGCATGGATCGGGCGTCAGGGGACATCGCGGACCCATGATATCAGCCGCCCGTCCGCGTCCGGTCAGGTTCCCTGGACCGCGATCGCCCGTCGCGGCACGAGTTGAAACTGGATTCCTGTCTCGGTCTCACGCTTCGTGCCGGGCTCGCGGAACCTCACCTTGAGCACGTACAGGGCGGATGCCAGATCCTCGGCAGGGATCGTGTAGCGGATCAGCAGGTAGTTGTCGTCGACCGGATAGGCCCGTCGGGTCTGCTGTCGGTTCCAGTCGGTCTGGTCCGCGATCGAGCGGTCCGAAACCTGATGCAGCTCCAACTTCCAGTCGACCGCCCACTCCCATTCGCCGCCGTCGATCTCGGCCCCCCTGTTAAACCTTCCTTCCTTCTTTTCCCTGCCAGCGAAGCGCCAGCTTGCTGCCGGAGGAGGAGGAGGAGGCAAGCGCAGGCTACCCCATCCCCCCCCCTTTAACTTACCCTTTAAAATTTTATTAACCCCCTATCCTCTCCTCTCCTATCCCGTATCCCCTATCCCCTCCTATCCCCTCCTATCCCCTATCCCCTCCTATCCCCTCCTCTCTATCCTCCTATCCCCCCCTATCTCCTATCCCCTCCTATCTATCCTCCTATCTATCCTTCTATCTTTCCTCTTC
>JAACEA010000389.1 GCA_009936695.1 Planctomycetia bacterium | reverse complement strand
GCCGGACCCGCCGCGCGATTTCACACTTGAGCAGCTGAAGAAATTCAACGGGGTGGTGACAGAAGACGACAAGTTCAATCCTGATGCGGGGAAGATCTACATCTCCCTCAAGGGAGAGGTCTACGATGTGACGGCGGCGGCGAACATGTACGGCCCGGGTGCTTCCTACCACCTCTTCGCGGGGCGCGACGCGTCGCGGGCTCTGGCCAAGATGTCGTTCGACGCGGACTGCCTCGACAACCCTGACCTTTCTGGTGAGTGCGAAGGGTGGAGTGGGTTGTCCCCCTCCCCCCCCCCTCTCCACCCCACCTTGTCCCCTTTGCAGACGTGTCGGCGGTGGAAATGGATCAGCTGGAGACGTGGGTCAACAAGTACAAGTACGAGAAAGAGTATCCGATCGTTGGGAAGCTCAGCACGCCGCCGGTGCGATGTCCGATGACGGTCGAAGATCTCGCGGTGTTCAATGGAGCGGGGGAGACGCCGGCGGGGAGGGTGGACCCACCTTTGTACGGTGAGTGGTGGCCGCGACTCACGACTCATCGAGGCTTTGGATCAGCACCGTATTGCCCCGCAGCTCGAGGTTGTCGAGCTCCAAGTGCTGACTGAGGCTGGTGTTCTTGTTTGGTATCGTCGCGCCCGCGGAGCACCTTGACCCCCCCCTTCTCCCGCTGCGGTTCTCGCGGTGGCCGATGCACCGTTCGACGCGTTGGTGGAGTCGGCGCGGATCGACGGGCTGCTGGTCGCGGGCGAACCCGAGCTGGCGCTCGCCGCCGCGAGGAGTCTCGTCGTCACTTCGCCCGGCGCCGCGGAAGGCTGGGCCGCGTTGGGCGAGGCGGCGGGTCGGTTCCGCGGTCGGGAGCTCGATGCGGCGAGCGCTTTCGCCCGGGCGATCCGACTTGGTGATCGCCGGTGGTCGACGAGGATCGGACTCGCTCGCTCCGTCCGCCGCCTCGAAGGTGAACTCGACGCGGATTCCGAAATCGGCGTGGTGGTCTCGAGGGTGGCGGAGGAGCCCGCGTTCCGTCCGTTGGTCGAGGCCGATCGGGCGATCGCGTCGGGTGATCTCTCGACGGCGGCGCGGCTGCTGGACGGCATGCTCGAGAATCCGGAGGCTCGGGAGGAGGTTCTGGTGAGACTGTTCGGCGTGTGGCAGGCGACCGGTCGCGTCGCCAATGGCCGTCGTCGACTCGAATCGCTTCTCGATCGCCATCCGGCGGACCCCGTGCTTCAGGATGCGGTCTTCGCCTTGCGACAGTCCGACGCGAATCGAGCCGGACTCGAGGCATCGCTCCGGCTCGAGGCGGCGGGGGCGTTGTCGGGTCACCCACGTCGCCGACTCGAGTTGCTTCTCGCGGACCGTCCCGAAGACGATGCGGAACGTGATCGCCTCGCCGGCATCCGACTGGGGCACCGTCCGATCACCGTCTCGCGGGACGTCGACGAGTTGGAGCGGGCGATCCGCATGGAGGACGAGTCGGCGATCGATCGGCTGCAGTCCGACGTTGCAAGGCTCGACCCCGCCGCCCTCGCACCGCGGCAACGGCGGCGGCTCGCGGCGGTGGCGGCGATGCTTCCCGAGTCGCAAGGACGGCCGATCGTCGACCGCGTGGTGGGCTGGTATCGCGCAACGAACACGCCGGTCGACGTCGAGGTGGCGGTCGCGGCGGTCGGCACGCGGGATGACGATTCGGGGTGGCGACTGCTTGAAGACCTTCGTCCCGCCGCGCCGGCCACGTTCCTCGATCGGGATTGGCGGGTGGCGGGGCTCGCACGTTTCGACGCCGCCCCGGGTGAGGCCGCGACGCTGCTGCGTTTCGGACTGCGAACCCCCGATGCGGCGACCGAATCCGGCGGTGGGCTGCCTCGAACCGCGATCGCGGTCGCGATGGTCGCGGGCGCATCGTCCGAACTCGTCTTCGAGATGCTCGAGGAAGGGACGGAGGCCGGGCTCGACTGGGCGTCGATCTACGAGGTGGGGGCGTCGGACTGGGAGGTGCTTTCGGCGGTTTCCGGGGATGCATCGCTGCTCGATCGTCCCCAACTGGCGATCGCGCTCCTCGAGGCTGCGGCGGCCGACTCCGAAGCCGACGCCACGACGATCAACAACCTCGGATTCGCACTCCTCGAAGGAGACGAGGTGGATCGAGCGCGTGCCGCGATTCTGCTCGATCGTGCCTATGAACTGGATGCCGGGAATCCGAGTGTTCTCGACTCCCTGGGATGGTGCCGATATCTGCAGGACCGAAACGACGCCGCGAATCCTGAAGGTGCCCTGGCCCTCGTCGGCCGATCGCTGCGGGCGAGATCCGCCGCGGGTCGGCCGCTTTCCGCGGAAGTGCTCCTGCACTTCGGCGACGCGTCCTGGCGGGCCGGTCGAAAGACCGACGCCGTCGCGGCGTGGAGCCGGATCACGGAGGCGACGCTTCGGAACGAGTCCCTCGCACGCCGACTGGCGGCCTTCGCCGGATTCCAGCGTGACGTCTGGGGCCGGGTGCTCGTCGACCCCCGGTCGATGCACGAGCGAATCGACGGTCGGTGGGAGCGGGCGGCCGAGGATCGACTGTCGGCGATCGCGGGGGATCGCTCCCCCCCGGTGACACCCACCTGGACGGAAGCCGAAGGGGGCGTGCAGGCCCCCTCGGAATGAATCACAATGTCGGAGCGCGGGATCGTCCCGGCGACTCGGACACGCACACACGACAGCACCTCACGGAACATACAGATGGCCGGTCACAGCAAATGGGCCAACATCAAGCATCGCAAGGCCCGGGTCGACTCCAAGCGGAGCAAGCAGTGGAGCAACTGCAGTCGCGCGATCATCGTCGCCGCCCGTGATGGTGGCGGCGATCCGAAGTTCAACACGACCCTTCGGTACGCGATTGATGACGCCAAGGCCGTGAACATGCCCAAGGACACGATCGAGAAGGCGATCAAGAAGGGCACCGGCGAGATCGAAGGGGAGACCTACGAGCCCGCGCGATACGAGGGCTACGGACCCGGAGGCGTCGCGATTCTCGCGGACTGCCTCCAGAGCAATGCGAACAAGACGGCTCCGGAGATCCGGTCGATCTTCGACAAGGGCGGCGGGAATCTCGGCACGCAGAATTCGGTCGCCTTCGGATTCACCCACGAAGGGGTCATCCATCTCGACGCGTCGAAGGCGGACGAGGACGAGGTCATCGAAGCGGCCCTGGAGGCCGGTGCGAAGGACGTCGCGACCGAGGACGGACTGATGACCGTGTCGACCGAGCCCACGGATTTCATCGGGGTGAAGGACGCGCTCGTCGCGGCCGGATTCGAGATCGAGCAGGCCGAGCTGACCTACACGCCGGGCACCACCGTCAAGCTCGACGTGTCGGCGGCGAAGAAGTTTCTCCGGCTGATCGACACGCTCGAGGACCAGGACGACGTCCAGCAGGTGCATCACAACGCCGAGATCCCGGACGAGGCGTACGAGTGAGCCATCCGCCCCGGCGGCGGGAGCGGGTGACCTTCATCGGCCGCGTCCAGGGCGTGGGATTCCGGGCGATGGTGTCCGAGGTCGCCGCCGGTCGGCCGGTGGCGGGCTGGGTACGGAACGAGGCTGATGGGTCGGTCTGCATGCTCGTCGAGGGCGTTTCCGGCGACCTCGATGCCCTGATCGAGGTCATCCAGCATCGCCGGGGACCGGATCTCGAGGCCGTGCATCGGAAAATCGTCCTTCCCGAGGCCTCGAAGGGGGGTGCTTCGAGCCCTCTCGAAGGCTTCCGCGTCAAGTTCAACCCGCTTCCGGACCGATGAGGACGTTCAGGGCCAATCTTCCCGGCCCTCGAAGGATCCTTGTCGACATGCACTCACTCCGCCTTCTTCCGTTGCTCTTCGCCGCTCTGACGCTCGTCGGATGCGGGAGCCGTACCGCGACGTTTCCCGGCTACAGCGATCCCGAGGTCTGGAACGCGATGGTGACCGTGGCGAACAACCCCGAGTACGACGACTGGTTCGTGTTCGAGAACGAGGTCTGGACCGACCGTCCCGCCGGGCGCATCGAGATCCACCGGTTCCTTCGTCGGGATCTCGTCCGGGTGGGCAACGACCCCGAGCGACAGGAGGAGCGATGGAAGTTCGAGATCGCCTTCCTGCACACCGATCCTCCGACGATCGGTTTCTCCGCCCGCCAGATCAAGGTGCCCGCCCATCTCTGGCGTGAAGCCGATCGCTACTTCGCGGACATGCGTTCGATTCTCGGCGTGGAAGGCCTGGACGTCGAAGAGACCGTCGAGGTCGAAGTCGAGGTCGTCGATCCCGAGCCCGACGTCGTCGAGCTCGAGTCGCCGCCGGCGGTCGACCTCAACGTCATCGACGACTGAACCGCCCGGGATCCGCCGCATCACTTCCTCGAACCAACCCTCGGACGCGTCGCCGGATCGATCCGCGCCGGCGGTACGGCCACTCGATGCGGACGAGAAACGAAGCCTCCGTGGCCTCGGAGCGCTCGCCGCATGCTGGACGGTGCTTCCCGCCCTCGCCGGATTCCTCCTGCTGGCGAAACTCGGTGACGCGTCGGATCTGCTCCGGACCCTGGAGACCGACTTCGGTTCCATCGCCGCGATCACGATCTTCGCGAGCTTCTTCGCGGTGACCTCGGGGTTGGGGGTGCTGCCGACCTACGCCCAGGCGATCCTCGCCGGGTGGGCGTTCGGTGCGACCGGAGGCTCCTTCGGAGCGATCCTCGGAATCACCACCGGGGCGATGCTCGGATTCGGTCTGGCGAGGCTGGTCTCCGGCGAACGCGTCGAGGCGATCATCGATGCGCGTCCCGTGGTCGCCGCCGTCCGGGACGCGATCCTCGGTGCTGGAGCGATTCGGTCCACCTACATCGTCGGTCTGCTTCGATTGAGTCCGAACAGCCCGTTCGCCCTCTCCAATCTCGCACTGGGCGGGGCCCGAACCCCGGTGATCCCCTATCTGGTGGGCACGATGCTCGGCATGGCGCCCCGGACGATTCTCGCCGCGGTCTTCGCGGCCGGCGCGGCGGCGGACGGCTCACGGGATCTCGCCGCGGTCGTTCGCGAACGAGGCTGGACGGTGACCCTCGCCGGCATCGTGGTGCTCCTGATCGCGGTGGTGGTGATCGGATCGATCGGAAAGCGGGCGCTTCGTCGGGCGCTCGACGCTCAGGAAGCCGCGAGCGAGTCGAGCTGACGGCTCAGCTTCGCCTGAAGCGGCCCGCCCGAGCCCTGCTCCAACGACAACTCGAGCAGCCGCGAAGCCTCGGCGAGATCACGGCCCGCGGCCGGGTCATCCACGCCGGTGATGCTCGCGCGGTAGGCGAGGCAGAGCCCGACTTCCGCGGTGACCTCCGAATCGCGTGTCTCCAGTTCGAGCAGGGCGCGACCGATCTCGACCGATCGATCGAGGCGATCGCGGATGTCCGACGCGGCGGATCCGGCCTCGTCGGGATCCGCACCGCTCGCGACCGCCGCGATCGCGACCTCCGCGAGATACCGATCCGCGCGAATGGCGAGACGTCGGGCGTCGGCGTCCGGCAGCGTCCGCAGTCGGGGCTCGATGATCGAGTCGCGGAATCGGCGGACCGTTTCGGCGAACGCGGTGGTGTCTCCGCCATCGAAGCGGATCAGGCGGGAGGCGATCGACATCGCCTTCATCACGTCCGACACGCCGCCGCGGCGATCGATCGGATCGAGCCACGCGACCTGCTGAGTGAGCTCGAGATGCTGTTGGAGGTGTCGACGGGCGGTGGCGGGCGCATCGACCTCGAGCAGTTCCTGCAGGTAGAGATGGATCTTCGCGAGATCCCGCCGGGCTCGGTTCGATTCGATTCTCGCGGCGCGATCCGCGAGTCGTTCACGACGCACCAGTGATCGTTCCATCAGGGTGCGGGCGGTGGCGACGTCGCCGAGTCGCTTGTGCCCGTCCGCCATCCGGACTTCGAGGATCGCGAGGTCACGATCCGCGTCCTCGCCGCGTCGGGCATGGAAGGCGTGTGACTTCTCGTACTCCGCGATCGCCCCTTCGAGGTCGTCCGCCAGGAAGCGCAGGTCGGCGCGATCGGTACCCAGCATCGCGAGCTGGCGTCCGAAGTCCTGTCCGGAGATCTCCTGGGCCTCGGTGAAGAGTTGGATCGCCTTCTCCAGATACGGCAGGCGGTCGGCGCGGGGGGTCGCATCGGCCTCCTCCATCGCGAGTTGGGCCGCGACCAGAAGCAGGTCGACCGAATCCGGATGCTCGTTGCGGGCCGCTTCGAGTTCTTCGGCGATGTTCGAGCGAATCGACGCGGCGGCGTTGGAATCGCCGAGGGAGGGATTCCGGCGCTGCCACTGGATCCGCGCCTGTTGGAGTTCGAGCGCCAGTTTGCGGGCCTGGATCGTGGCGTCGTCGGGCACCGCGCGGCTCACGCGTTCGAGCCGATCGAGCATCAGGGCTCCGAGCGAACTGGCGGTGTCGAGCTGGTTCGCCTCCTGCAGCGACCGGATCAGGCTCTCGGTGCCCGATGCGGCCGCTTCGATCTCGAGATCCGCGAGCGCCGCTCGAACCTGCTCGGCCGCTTCGGCCCGGGCGGTCTCGGCTTCGGCCCGTGCGGAGGTGATCTCGAGCTGCTGTTCCGACGCCTGGGCCGTCAACACCGCGACCGCCGCGAGCGATGCGAAGGCGATCGCGAGCAGGCAGGCGACGGAGACCGCGAAGCCTGCTCGATGTCGCGCGAGGAATCGTGTCGTGACGTAGGCGATCGATTCGGGGCGTGCCTCGACCGGCAGGCCTTCGAGGTGGCGTTGAAGGTCCTCGACGAACTCCCGCGGCGAGCCGTAGCGGCGGGAGGGTTCCCGTCGCAGCGCCTTCAGGATGATCACGTCGATGTCGCCGTCGAGGCGACGTCGGATCCGGTCGATTCCACTGTTTCGGCTGGTCGAGATCCGCTTCGCGGCTTCCGCGTCGATCGACGCGGTCGAGACCGCTTCGCTCGGGCGGAGCGGCTCGGTCTCGAGCTTGGCGTCGCGGATGTTCACGTACCCGCGGTCGACGTCCGCGAAGGGGAGCCGCCCGGTGAGGAGTTCGTAGAGGAGGACCCCGAGCGAATAGACGTCGGCCCGGGTGCCGATCGATTCCCCGGTGAACTGTTCGGGTGCGGCGTAGTCGGGGGTGAGGACGCCCTCGCCGGCCTGCGTCACGCGACTGCCGAGCCCGCCGAGATCGGGATTGACGATCTTCGCGATGCCGAAGTCGAGCAGTTTCGGGTCGCCGTTGGGAGTGACCATCACGTTGTCGGGCTTGATGTCGCGATGCACGACGAGATTCTCGTGGGCGTGTTGCACCGCCATCGCGACCCGCATCGCGAGACGGATTCGCTCCTCGATCGAGAGGCGCTCGCGGTCGCAGAAGGCGGTGATCGTCGTGCCTTCCACGAACTCCATCGCGAGCCAGGGGCGATCATCATCCAGCGTTCCACCGTCGATCAGTCGGGCGATGTCCGGATGATCGAGCGAGGCCAGAACCTGGCGTTCGAGTTCGAAGCGCTTGACGACGGTTTCGTCGCTGGTCGAGCGGGAGAGGATCTTGATCGCCACCCGTTGTCGGAAGCCGCCCTCGGCTCGACTTCCCTCCCAGACCTCGCCGAAGCCACCGCGACCGATCGGCATCTCCGCGTCGATCTGGAACACGCCCACTCGATCGGGTCGACGAAATCGCCCGCCACCCTTCGTTCGGGGACGGGAGCCGCCGGCTTCTCCAGAGGGTCGTCGACCCGGAAGCGGAGGCACGTCGGAGAACGGCGTGGCGGCGGCGGTCTGTTCCACCGTCCGGTCGAGATCGAGTTCGACGGTCGCCGCGGCCTCGCTGGTCAACGAATCCAACGCCGCGAGCACGTCGGCGAGCAGCTTCTGGTCGTCACCGCACAACCGGACGGCGACGTCCGCGGCAGGACGGTCCGGCTCCTCCCGGATCTTCGCGAGGATGTCGGCGACGCGTTCGTCGGTACTCATGGGGTCGGCGTTCCGGGATTCGCGACAGGGCACGACCCCGCCGCCTCGAGCGTAGCACGCCAAGGTCGGTCCGTGACAGCACGGCTCGAATCAAACACCGGATCGGGCAGGAGCGGGCTCGAGGGGGGATCAGGGAACGACGCATGGTCCCCAGAAGCCGAGGAACAGGCCCAGATCCGCCGAATCCGTGAAGCCGTCCTGGTTCAGATCCGTGGCACACACCGTCCCGCACGGCCCCCAGTAGCTGAGGATGAAGGAGAGATCGGCACCGCTGACCTTGCCATCGCCGTTGAAGTCCGCCTTGTTGCAGTCCGGGACGTCGG
>JAACEA010000388.1 GCA_009936695.1 Planctomycetia bacterium | reverse complement strand
GGAACCGCGTTCGAGCCCGCCATCGGCATCTCGAAGGCCTGCGTGTCGCTCAGGAAGATCGGCGCCCCCGGCTGCTGCCAGTTGTAGGCCAGGCTTCCACCGAAGTTCAGGGTCACGCCCGAGGCGTTGCCGTTGTCCGCGATCACGAATCGACCGAGGAAGACCTGGTTGTCCACGTCGACGTCACCCCAGCCCGAGGTCGGATCACCCGCGTATCAGCCCGCACCCGAGGAGATCGAGCCGGCGTCGAGGATGGAACCGGTATCGGCGAAGTTCATGTCGAGGCTCGCCGCATTCGGCGTCGACGCGGCGCCCATCGTCACGAAGCTGTCCGCCCCGACGATCGCGCCCATGGCGTCGTACTGGGCGTTCCAGAAGCCGTTACCACCGCCAGAAGTGCCGGCGTCGTTGTGGACGAAGCTCCCGCTGCTCAGCGAGATCTCCATGTCGAAGAGATTCAGGACGCGGACGCCGCCGGAGTCGAACGACGCGAAGACGTCGAAGACCCCGTACTCGCCCGCACCGTCGGTCACCAGGTTCCCGCTGCCGTCGACGCGGTACATGTCCGCGGTGAAGGACATGGCCACGTCACCCGCCTCGGCCGTCAGGCCGAACGCCGGCACGAGGCCGAAGAGCGCACCAATGCAGAACACCTTCGAAGCCCTGGCAGCCGTGCCAGGCTCGACGTTGATCATCCCCGGAACATTCATGTCAGATTCACTCCCTTTCGCTTTCAGTCGTTGGAACCATGGGCGAGAAAATCAACGCCCTTCAGAGGCGAAGAGAATCTCGCCTCGGCTGATCCTTCACCAGTAGGCGGACACCCCAGAAACACTGCAACACTGATGTTTCCGCGCCATCACCATCGCCGCGTCTTGTCGGAAACTGGCGGAACAACACGGCCGATCGGTCTCAAGCCGATCGGGGAGAGCATCGAGCCCTCGCACCTTCTTCCTCCGCACCGCACTCGCTTCGAAGCGGCATACCCCGGAAGTCACGCGGGCGGATCACCGGGGTCATCACCACCGTCCGATGGGGCAGATTCCCGCTTTGCCGAATCTGTCGACACAAGCAACAAGGCCGCGCGTAGATTCGGACGCGTAGATGTGCCGCGCAAGCGGCGGACGCTTGAACGTGCCTCGAACAATGGAAACCCATGACTCGGATAAATGATCGCTACCGACCCTTGGCAGCCGTGCTGACCCTGGCCGTGCCCAGCCTCGCCGCCTCAGCCGAGACGATCACCGTGTGTGCGGACGGGTGTGACCACACATCCATCAACGCGGCGATCGCGACGGCGAGTGATGGTGACGTGATCCAGCTGGCGGCCGAGACGTATTTCGAGGGCGAGCAGATCGACACGCTTGGCAGGGCCATCACGCTACGGGGGGTATTGGATAAGGCTGGTGAGCCAGCGAGTGTCCTGGATGGGGCGGGAGCGCACCGAGTTCTGATCTGCCAGAACGGCGAGACCAGTACGACGGTCTTTCGGGACCTGGTGATCCAGCACGGTCTGGTCGGTGGTGACTTTCCGGAGAACCGAGGCGGCGGGATGTACAACGACTCCAGCAGCCCGACCCTGACCGACTGCAACTTCTGCGGCAACACGTCGGGCACGGGAAATCGGAACGTCGCTGGCGACGCGATCGACGGTTCGAGCAGCGGGAACCTGCTGCTCCTGAACTGCAACGAGGGCGACGTGAACTTCGATCTGGCCATCGACGCCGGTGATCTCGGGTACCTGCTTTCGCGCTGGAGCGCGAGTTCGGTGCTGAACGCGGACATCAACCGGGACGGCGAGGTGAACGGGGCGGATCTCGGGTTGATCCTCGACCACTTCGGTGGAGCGACCGACGCGACCTGGGCGCCGTAACGCCAGCGCGATCGATCGACTTCGCGCGAGACCGCTGAAGACGATCACGATTCCAGAACGCCGCATCCATCACGGGTGCGGCGTTCTCAATGACCGCGAGTGCGGTCGGGCTAGCTGGCCCGTCAGACCGGTTTTCTGGAGTCGACTTCGCTTGAAGTCGGAAACTCCCCCACTTGGACTCGAACCAAGGACCTAGCGGTTAACAGCCGCTCGCTCTACCAACTGAGCTACAGGGGATCGAAGACGCGTAAGCGTATCGGGACGATCGGCTGCGTCAAGGCCCATGCTTGAGTGGATTGCGGATTTTGAGCCCCCAGAGCCGATTCCACCCCGTCGGATCCTCGATTCAGGACCGGTTTTCCGGCTCCCACCGCTTGCTCGGAATC
>JAACEA010000387.1 GCA_009936695.1 Planctomycetia bacterium | reverse complement strand
TCGACCACCCAGTCCGCCCATCGCTCGCCCAGTCGGATGACGCCTGCGGTGTCGAACACCAGTTGCTTCGGTTGCGGGGGGAGATCGTGGAACCCGCGTCGCTGGCCTGCGAAGGCGCGGTGGTGGAATGTCGCGTCACGCCGTCGGACGATCTCGTGGACGGGACGGCGGCCACGGCGATGGTCGAGATGGATGGACCGGTCTCGGGCGACGCCGACTGTGAAGGACTCGCGTCCTGATTCATGGATTCGATCGGCCGGGCCGTTGATCAGCGAAGCGCATCGCGGAGCCACTGATCGAGGAAGACCACGCCGAACGCGAAGTACTGGGTCTGCACCGGCAACTCCCGGCCGTTCCGCATCAGGTCCCCGAGACGTTCGAGTCGTGGCCGATGCAGGAGATCGGCCAGCGGTGACGTGCCATCGGCAAGGGTGACGAAACGATCCAGAAACTCGGGGCGGGCGAATTCGTCCGCCATCCGGATGGTGAATCCCACCTTCTTCCGGTGCGCGAGGTGGCTGGGCAGTTCCCGGCTCAGTCCGTGCCGAAGGGCCGCCTTCGGGGTCTGCGCCTCCGGCCATTTCGATGCGGGCCCGAGGGCGATGCCCAGGACCTCCGGCGACATGAACGGATAGTCGACGGTTCGCCCCGTCTGCTCGATGATCGGCTTGCTCTTCTGGGTGAACACGGTCGCGCAGACGTGGGAGAGATCCATCGCGGCCAGTCGCACGCTGGGATCGCCGGCCGGGAGCACGATCTCCGACCAGCGGGTGATCTCCCGATCGACGGTGGTTCGCCATCCCTTGCGGTTGGCGTAGAGGATGTCGAAGAGGCAGTTCTGTCCGAGGGCGGCCGAGATGGGGGAGGCATCGAGCGCCTTCCGCAGGACGCGGAGATGTCGGATCGGGCCGGGCTCGCGTTCCCAGGCCCGCGCGAGCCGGAACGCGCCCGAGGCGAGCCGTTTCGCCGGGCGAGGCAGCCGGGCGACACGTTCCCACTGGGCGATCCGCCCGAAGAGGCCGAAGGCTCCGTCCGCGCCGATACCGTCGAAGAAGACGTCGTTGGGTCCGGCGGCGCTGAGGGCGGCGCGAACCACTCGGGCGGTCGGGATCGCGGAATGGTCCCCGTACGGGAACGGATACACGGCTGCCACATCGTCAAGCACCGGAGGAATCTCGACGTCGCCTTCGCCCACGACCTTGATCGGCAGGCCGAGTTCATCGGCGATCGCACGAGCGGCCACCGTCTCCTCGTCACCCTCCCAGCGGGTGTAGTGGACCAGGAGCGTCCGGTCCGGCGCGATTCGCCGCAGGATCACCGCCAGGAGCGAGGAGTCGGCCCCACCTGAGAACATCAGAAGCGCGCGAGCGTCGGAAGGTGCCGCATCGAGACGTTTCATCATTCGGGCGGCCAGGGCGGCCTCGATCACGTCGGCCTGGGCGTCCAGGGTCACGTCTCGCCCGGTCGGGAGATTCGGGGGCGCCGCGAGACTGGCGGAGTCCCTGGTCACCTGCTCGATGCGACCGAGATGGTCGAGCGTCGTGACGCAGCCACCGTGGACGCAGGTGACGCCGTCGATCGGCGTGTACGGGGATACCGGCGCTCCGTAGTACAGGTTCGCGTAGATGCCGATTCCGGAGACATCGTCGTCCGGGCGGAGGATCGCGCCGAGGTCGGGCGACATGACCACGCCATCGTCGCACTTCCGTGTGAAGAGGGCCGTGGCCGAGGCGAGCGGTCGCGTGATGACGATCTTGCGTCGGTCGGGGGACGTCTCGACGCATACATCACCGAAATCCCCTGAAGCGCTCGCCATGTCGGCGGTCGAGGACTTCAGGCCTTCGCCCGGAACGAATGTCAACAGGGGGCTTGGCAACGTTCGTCTTTCATGTGGGTCCGGGCTCGGATGGCCTTGGCCGGGGGAGTGGCACGCACTCTAGGTGACGTCGGGGAGCGGGTGCAACCACGGTGCCGCTCGCCCTCGTTCGGAGCATCATCTTCGGTGCGTTGAAGTCGATTCGCCTTCGAGTGGCATCACCCGCCTCCGGCCCTCGAAGGCGTCTCGGAGGCGGTGCGCTTCACCCGCTCGATCGAGTGACGCGCCCGCGCAGTCAGTCCTTCCCGGTTTCGACCACCCAGTCCGCCCATCGCTCGCCCAGTCGGATGACGCCTGCGGTGTCGAACACCAGTTGCTTCGGTTGCGGGGGGAGATCG
>JAACEA010000386.1 GCA_009936695.1 Planctomycetia bacterium | reverse complement strand
TCGACCCCATCGGCTACGTCACGGCCGTCCACACCATGCGGAAGGAACCGCCGCGAGGTCCGGGGGAGGACGAGCTCGACTATCAGGCGAGACTGCCGGGCTATCCCAGTCTCTACCCCGCCCAATTCGTGATCGAACTCGCGCCCGGAATGTTCGAACGCCTCGGCATCGAGGCGGGAGATCGCATCGAGATCGGCGCGGATCGACTCAAGATGCTCGGCGAGGCTTCCGAAGACGAATTCTGAACGCGTTCGTCTTCCTTGCGACGGCGCTGGCTCGAGAAACCCGGGGGACCCGATGCCGACCGCACCGGACGTCAGAATTCAGATCATCGTCGATGCGCACGGCGTGCCACGAGGAGAACGGCTTCGAGATCGACTCGACGCGGCCGCCCGCCGACACCCGGGCCCGCCGATCGAGGCGACGGTGCTTCCCTTCCACCAGCTCGATCGACGCGTGATCGAGCGGTCGACCGCGATCGTCTTCCTCAACGTCGCATGCGATCACGACGCGATTCCTCGAACCATCGCTCGAATCCGATCGATCATCGACCTGCCCATGATCCGGATCGGTGGCGACCCCGATCCGCATTCGATCCGACTTCCCGCCGACGTCACGCCCGAAGTGGTTCTGGCGACGCTCCGGGCCCTTGCGCACCGAGATCCCGAGATCCGGCGACTTCGTGCGGAGATCGAGACCACCACCCAGGTCGCGGACGGCGTCCGCGACGAGATCGCCCGCATCGACGAGGAGCTCCGCGCAGCGTCGATGGTCCAACGCGAGTTCCTGCCGCGCGAGATGCCGGACATCGCCGGCACGCAGGTCGCGGCCCTCTGGCGTCCCGCCGGATACGTCTCGGGCGACATCTTCGACGTGTTCCGAATCGATCACGATCGGATCGGGTCGTTCCTCGCCGATGCGGTGGGACACGGCGTCCCCGCCGCGCTCATGACCATGCTCATCTGCCGGAGTCTTCCGATCCGGGAACTGCTGGCCGACGGCAGCCATCGCGTCCGACCGCCCGGCGAAGCACTCGCCGCCCTCAACGCCTTCATGGTGGCGAGACAGGGGCGACAGGCTCGTTTCGCGACCGCGGCCTACGTGATCTACGACATCCGGAATCGAATCGCGAGCATCGCATCCGCCGGCCATCCACCCGTCCTCCATCTCCCACCCCCGGGCGACGAGGCGCCCACGCGGGAGATCGGAAGCACCGGCGGCCTGCTCGGCGTGTTTCCCGATGCGGAGTTCGGCGTGACGGAGGTGGAACTCGCGCCGGAGGAGGCGATCGTCGTTCACAGCGATGGATTCGAGCAGGCGTTCCCCGAGACGGCCATCGATCCGACGACGTCGAACCTCCCCAACGATCGATACCGCGCGATCATCGACGAGGCGGGGCGATCCCGGGACCCCGGCGAGATGATCGCACGCGTTCGCGAACGACTCGACGGCCACGACGGCTCGCTCCACCAGACCGACGATCTCACCATGATCTGCATGCGGGCCGGAGACCCCGCGGTGTCGAAGCGTGCCCTGCCACGCCGCGAACACCTGGTGCGCCCCACCACGTCACCGGCCACGGACTGACCGGAAGTGACCGTGATCAGCCTTCGTCGCGGGCGGCGAGCATTCGATCCACGTGGACCGCGACCATCTTCGCGAAGGCATCCGCCTCGAGATTCACACGGTCGCCGACCCTGAAGCCACGCAACGTGGTCCGTTCCAACGTCTCGGGGATGAGCGCGATCTCGAATCCCGTGACGCCGTCCCGCGGACCTTCGCCGTGAATCGTCCGGGCGACGGTGAGCGAAACGCCGTCGACGGTGATCGAGCCCCGATCGACGAGATGTTCCCGCACGCCGTCCGGCGCATCGATGCGGATGCGCCAGTCGTCTCCATCGTCGATCTCGCGAACCACGCCCGTACCGTCGATGTGACCCTGGACGAGGTGACCGCCGAGCAGCGTCTCCATGGTCGCCGCGTGTTCCAGGTTCACGGCATCGGAAACCGACAGTCCCCCGAGCGTGGTCATCTCGAGTGAACGATGGATCACATCGAACACGTGACGTCCGGCCGACGACTCGACGACCGTGAGACAGCAGCCGTCGACCGCGATCGATGCGCCGTCCTCCGGCCGGTAGCCCCACGACGCGGCATCGATGGCCAGACGCCGCCCGGTCGGAATGTCCCGAACCTCGGAAACGGTGCCCAACGCCTGAATGAGTCCTGTGAACATGCCCGGAGAGTAGCCCCCCACCGGCCCCGACGCCCCATCGGAGGTCCGAAGCAGGTCGACTCGAACCGTACGGAGCCGCCCCCGGCCCCCGCGTCCGGCCGGACCGCACCGGATCGGGGGACCGGAGGGCCATCGCCGGACCTGAAGGGATGCCGTCGTCTCGATACACTGTCACACCGCGCGAAGCCGTCGCCGAGCGCGTCCGGTCAACTGGAGATACCGATGTCCGCAGTGCGTCACCACGTTCGAAACCTCGCCCTCGTCGCCCTCGTCGCCGCCACGCCTTCGGTGTTGGCCGCGTCCATGGACGACCGAGACGATGCGCTCGCCGCCCGCAAGGCCGAGCTCGACCAGAAGTACGCCTTCGGCCCCTCCGCGGCCGCGGCGATCGACTATCGCATCGCCTGGCAGACGTCGACCGGTGACATCACGAAGCGCGTCGACGTCATGGACGACGACGTCTACGTGCTCAGCGATCGCAACCGACTGACCCGGATCGACCGCGGCTCGGGCGCCCAGGTCTGGACCACGATCGCCGCGGATCCGCTCGATGCCGTCTGGGGCGTGACCCCGGGCCTGCCCCGGGCCGGCGACCAGCCGTTCGGACAGAACGATGACGACCGTATCTACGTCACCTCGGATCCGGTGGTGTTCGTTCTCGATCACAAGACCGGCGCGGTCGTCGGTCGACAGGATCTCGAGCGGATTCCCTCGACCGATGTCGTCCGCCGAGGCAGCTACCTCATCTTCGGCAGTCGCATGGGGCAGGTCGTCTGGCATCAGTACACCGTCGGGCAGGCGTGGCGGGCCAACCAGCTCAAGGGCCCGATCGTCTCGACGCCGATCCTCGTCGGGAGCAACGGCGTCGCCGCCGCGAGCGAAGGCGGCACGTTCCTCATGCTCGACGCGAAGTCGGCCGGTCGCATCTGGGGCGAGCGTCTCTTCGACGGCGTGACCGCGCCGCTCGCCGCGGGCGGTGGCAAGGTCTTCGCGGCCAGCAAGGACCAGTACCTCTG
>JAACEA010000385.1 GCA_009936695.1 Planctomycetia bacterium | reverse complement strand
GCGTCGCGCCGACGCGGCCCCGCGCACCGCGGTCTGGACCATCGTTCCCGATCGAGGGGCGATCGCGGCGTTCGATGGATTCCGCATCCGGCTTGCCGACGGACTCGTCCGCACCACCCACGAGTCCTCCGACGGTCTCTATCACGAACGGAAGGACGACGGCTCGCCCTACTACGGCCTGCTCGCGACCTTCAGCGATCTTCCGTGGCCGACGCTGGCGCTCGGGCTGGGCGAACCGGTTCCCGAAGAGTGCGCCATGCAGCTCCATTCACGGGCGCCCTGGCTTCAGCCGACTTCGGTGAAGACCGTGGAGGTGGCGGGCCGGGAGCGACGGCGCATCGGGCTCGCCAGCGACTTCGAGGAGATGCGGATCGACGTCGACCCGAAGACGAACCTTCCGATCGAAGCCTTCGTCCGCATCCATGACGGGATCTTCGTGACGGATGGAATCGAGCTCGAGTACGCCTACAGCTACGAGATCGACTCGGTCGAACCGAAGGCCGAGGTGCTCGAGATGCCGATCGGGACTCGGCAGCGGGTCGACAGTGCGGCGGCGCTGGCGAAGGCGGCTCCGCGGGCCGGCGGAGAACGCCTCCGCGGCGGCGGGCTCGCCGCGGGGCGAACCGCGCCCGACGTGGATCTTCCCGGGGTCGAGGGGCTCGGATTCGAGCTTGCGGCGGCCCGGGGCAAGGTCGTGGTGCTCGATTTCTGGGCGACGTGGTGCGGGCCGTGCCGGGCGGCGCTGCCGGCGCTCGCCGAACTCGCGGCGTGGGGCGAGGCCAACGGACTCCCGCTCGAGGTCGTGGCCGTGAACACCAGTGAACAATCCCGGACGCTCGAGGCACGACGCACCCGGATCAAGGCGTTTCTCGCGGAGCAGGGGCCCCGGGTGGCCGGGCTCGACATCGCGCTCGATCTCGATGGTGCGGTGGCGGAGGCGTATCGCGTCCGCGGGCTCCCGACCACGGTGATCATCGATGCCGACGGACGGATCGTCTCGGTGCGGACCGGATTCGGGCCCGGGTCCGAGGAACGGCTCCGTTCGGACATCCTCGACCTCTTCGAGGGTGGGGATCCGGCCCCCGAAGCCGACGAGGACGATGTCGTCTGACGCCCGGGTCGATACCATCCACCGCATGAGCAACGAAGCCCAGAACCCGACGGATGCCGCCTCGATCGATGTCGACGTGCCCCTGGACGATGCCGTGGTCCTGCTCGTCGACGACAACGAACAGAACCTTGAACTCATGCAGGCCTATCTCGACGATCTGCCCTGTCGGACCGAGACGGCGATGGACGGCGTCGAGGCGATGGAGCGGATCGCTCGACATCGCCCGGACTTGGTCCTGCTCGACGTCATGATGCCGCGGATGTCCGGCTTCGAGGTGTGCCAGAAGATCAAGGCGAATCCCGACACTCGGGACACGGCGATCATCATGGTCACGGCGCTCAACGAGGTGCCTGATTATGAACGCGCGGTCGAGAGCGGTACCGACGACTTTCTCTCCAAGCCGGTCAACAAGCTGGAACTGATCACCCGGGTCAAGAGCCTGCTTCGCGTGACGCTTCTCCGCAAGCGGCTCGCCGATCTGCTGAAGGACGCGTCGGACACGCCGACTGCCTGAGCGACGGGTTCGCCTTCCGTCGACCGCTTCGATTCAATGCATGCAGACCGCCCCGCGTCGTCGAGCGACGCGGGGCGGTTGGTTGTTGATCGGGGCTGCTGGTCGGCCGGCCGAGGTGGGGATCACCCGGCGTTTCGAACCAGCATCGACGGTGAATCGGCGGGACGCCGCCAGCGACTCTGGCCGCCACGCGGTTCCTGTCCGTGGAGCAGGTGATCGAGGTATCGACGAAGGGAGTCGTCGTCGAACTGGCTGAGCCAGTCCCGGCGGGCGGAACCGTTGTATTCGCGGATGGCCTCGATCAGGTGGTCCTTGGCGGGCATGGGCGGTTCTCTCCAGGATTCGGGAAGGGGATTTCGGAATCTTCGCGTGCCGGAGCGACTTGGTGCGGGCCGGGGCTCGTATCGGCACCGTTCCATTCCCTCTGGCAGAGGAGGTCTTCGGCACGGCCTCCGTTCGAGGTCGACCGAATAACAACGGGTAACACGTCCGATTCACGATCTTTTCGGACCTTCCGGCGAGGTGGCCACCCCATGGTGGTGCAACCTCGCCACCCACCACATCGGATGGTGTCGGTCATTGTCCGAAAAAAAGTCGTTCGCAGGGTCCGGGCCGGACGCCGGACTCCCCGTCGAGCCCCCGAAGGGGACCCGAATCAGTCCTCGCGGAAGGCCAGCTTGGCCCGGTTCACGTCGGGGTGGATGGACAGGACGACGTTCAGGCGGGTGATCTGGAGCACCTGGGCCACGATTCCATTGACCGCGGCGACCTTCACCTCGGCGCCGTGGGTGCGTCCCCGGCTGTGGAGCATCAGGAGCGTCGCGAGCCCCGCGCTGGAGATGACCTTCAAGTCGCTGCAGTCCACGATGATCTTGCGGGCGCCCCGGTCGATGACCTTGACGACGTCGTCGATCAGCTGTTCGGCGTTGTCACCGTTGATCCCGCCATCGGCGCGGAGCACGTGCACGCCGTCATCGATCTCTTCGAGCTGGATTTCCATCGCGAGTCTCCGTTCGAGCGATTCGAGGCGGGGCTATTCCTGAACCGCCTTCATGGCGATGAGATCCTGCACGTCGACGATCCCGACGGGGGCGCCGCCTTCGTCGACCACTGGAATCTCGTCCACCCGCCGCTCCCGCACGAGTCGGACGGCGTCCCGCACCAGGGACTGCGCGTCGAGTCGGCGTGGATTGACCGTCATCACCTCGATGATCGGCCGCTGCAGCCCGTCCGCGCCTTCCGTGCGCACGAGCCGGCGAAGGTCGCCGTCGGTGAAGATCCCGGTG
>JAACEA010000384.1 GCA_009936695.1 Planctomycetia bacterium | reverse complement strand
GAGGATCGTGAATCGAGCCTTCCCCGGCGGCACCGTGGCGAGGATGCGGAGCATGGTCGCCCGGCGGAGTTCGAGGCCCTCGGTGCGGTGGGCCGGCTCGACGTCGATCTGGAGGCTCGCGCGGGACGGGAGGGAGGTCATCGCGGGGAGATCGAAGGTCGTGGGGTGGTCGGTCGCGAGCCGGGGATCGCTCGGGGTTCCGCCCTCGACGGCGGTGCGATCGAACCGAAGGCGGCCGAGATCGATCGCGGGCGGGGCGACGGTGGGCGGAGACCAGGTCTTCCAGGCCGGGTTCGCGAAGTCGGGGAATCTCGCGTCGAGATCGTCGTGGATCTCCGTCAACCGCGCGGTCGAGCGGTCGAGTCCCTCGAACCAGCGACGCTCGAGCGTCGCCCACCGGGTGGCCGCCGTCGTCTTCAACGCCTCGACCTCGGCACGATGTCGATCATGCTCGGCGGCGAGGGCGCCCGCGTGGGTCTCGACGGCCTCGGTCTCCATCGCGTCGGCGTCCGATTCGGCGGCCGTGGTCGTCGCGTCGAGCTGCGCGTCCGCCTCGGACTTCTGGATCGGGACGCGGCGCTCGAGCTCCGCGATCCGTTCCCTCGCCTTCGCGAGGTTCTCCGAGATGATCGGCTGGTACTTCGCCTCCGCTTCCGCGATCTCGCGATCCCGGGTGGCGACCAGTCGGGCTTCGAGGCGGGTCATCTCCTCGCGGGCCTCGGTCCTCGATCGTTCGGTCGCCTTGCGGACCAGCGCCGCGGATCTGGCGAAGGGGCGCCAGGCTCGAACCACGGTCCGCCGGGCGACCACGTAGAGGATCGCGAGCACCGGCACGAAGGCGAGGAGTCCGTAGAGTCCGCCCTCGACGAGCGGTCCCCGTCCGGTGGCGCCCGTCGCCGCGGCGATGCCCACGCCGGCGCCGAAGAAGGCGGCGAGCGGCAGCACCATGATCGGACCGCGAAAGAGCCGAGGCACCGCGAGACGCCGGAACGCATCCGCCGACTGGGCCCCGGCGGCGAGTTCGAGTTTCATCACGACCTGCGGCTTCGATTCGACGTCTCGGAGATCGGCGGCGTCGAGTTCGGCCGCGGCGGGGACCGGCTGCTTGTAACGGCGGGTCTCCCGGAGCATTCTCGACTCGAGTTCCTCGAGCCGGGTGACGTCCTCGTCGATCTCCACGGCCCGTTCCTCGAATTCGCGGGCCGGCCGTTTCTCGTTGGCTTCGTACACCGTCTCGGCGAGCCAGATCGCCTCCTCCAGCGCCTCCTTCGCCTTGCGTTCGTTCTCGTGGGCCTTGCGTCGGATCCGCACCGACATCGCTTCGGCCTCCTCGTCGATCTCGAGGTGTCGCCGCCGGTGGGCGGACTTCGCCGACTCGATGCCGTCGGTCCGGTGCCGATGCGCCGCGTCGATCGCGTCCGCCCGGCCGGTCTCGATGGTCTCGAGGGCCTCGGCGTGCCGGGTGGCCTCGGCCTTCTCGTCCCGAGCGACGTCCGCGTTGGCGGCGAGACTCTCCGCGGCGCATTCGCGGGTGAGCTCGTCGAGGCGTCGCCGGGTCGATCCGAGATCGCCGAGAAGATCGGGTGGGCCGGTCGCGGGAATGTCGGCATCGGCCGTGAGTTCGCTCATCGATCAATCATCTCCACAGTCTCGTCGGGCCTTCGCGAGTTCGGCTTCGAGGTGTTCCATCGCGGTCGCCGCCGACTTGATCCGTCGGTCGAGTGGACGAAGTCGCCGCGCCTCGAAGGCCCGGCTCACGGGGTCCCGCCAGACCTCGTTGACCTGCATCCAGGCGACCATGAGATCCTTGTACTCGCTCTGGACGCGACGTCGGGCGCTGGTGACGCTCATGACGATTCCTCCTCGGCATCCCGCTCATCCGCGTCTCGGTCGCCGTCGGTTCCGGTGCGTCGCATCGAGGGGGAGGGATCCACCGGCTCGTCGGGCGTGATCAGTTTCTGGAGGTCCGGCGGCGAGAGCGAGAGGTAGGACTCGAGATTCTCGGTCATCTTCTTCAGCAGGCCGATCGCATGCGGGAGATCGTGGTCCACCGCGACGCTGAAGCCGGACATCGCCGACTTGAAGTTGATCCGCTCCTGTTCGAGTCGACGCAGCCAGGCCTTCGTGGCCTGAAGCTTGGTCTGGGCCTCCTCGAGACGCCGATTGGCCCGCTGGAGGGCGACCTTCTCGTCGACGACGCTCGCCCGCCCGTCCTTCGCACTGGACTGGGTCTGCTTTCGGTAGAGATCGCTCT
>JAACEA010000042.1 GCA_009936695.1 Planctomycetia bacterium | reverse complement strand
GGGTCGGGCGTGCGGATCGCATCGCGCGGTTGAAGAAAGCCTCGCCGGGTGGGCGAGGCGGTGGGTCGGGGATCGAGGTTCAGGCTACCGAATCGGCGGATTCTTCGCCACCGGTGGCCGTGCCGATCGCTACGCACCAGATTGCCGCCGCCACCGCGAACTCGATCGCGACGCGTCGCCAGTCGCCGGGAGCGATTTCCGCGGGCCCGTCGGAGGCGATGGTCCAGACTTCGAACAGCGGTGACATCTTCGCGAGATCGCCCGAGAGGCCGAGTGTGATCGCGAGTGCGGGCGGAAGCAGCAGCCAGAGCACGATGAGGATCATCGCCCAGACCCGAGCCCCGCCGTCGCGAGCGACCGTCGATGCGAGCAGTCCGGCGATCGTCGCGAGCCATGCGACGCCATGAAGATCGAGGAGGAGCGTTCGGTCCGCGGGCCACGACGTGACGAGGCGAAGCGGCCAGACCACGATCTGCAACAGGGCGACGAGGGTCGCCAGATCCAGCATCGCGGACGCGATGGGACGGCGATTTCTGGTGGCGCTCAATCGAAACAGCGGCCACGCGACCAGGCCGCCGATCACCATCGACGCCAGCAGCATCCGCGCCGCGGGGGTGTACACCGCGGAGCTCGGCTGAAGTGGCGGCTGCACGCCGATCGCGATGATCCACGATGCCGCGATCCAACCGCTGGCGGCGAAGACCAGGCCCCGGGGGACGGGCAGGGCCGGTGAAGGATCATCCGAGGCGATGGACATGCGTCGAGGGTAGCGGTTCGGCGACCCCCCGGGTCGTCGGTCGGACCGGGGCTTCAGCGGTCCTCGGGGTTCCGGTAGCGGAAGTCGAGGATGGCGTCGTCGCGATGGATGTCGAAGCTGCGGATGTCGTAGATCGCATCCGTCTTGAGATAGCCGTCGGTGGCGAGCTGCTCGACGATCAGGATCTTGTCGCGGTCGGTGTTCTCCGCGAGGGTCCACTGGCCGGGGGGGCTTCCCCAGACGATCGTGCTTCGGTCGGTATGCAGTTCGACCTCGCGGTCCGTCGCGTGACGGCGGGTGTCGATCGAACGGACGAGGTCGTACCAGGGGGCGTCGTGAATCACCCGGTGCAGCGCGAGGGCGGCATCGACGTCGTCGCCCCAGCGTTCGCCGGGAGCCGGCGGGACGACCTCGCTCACACCCTTGATGCGAAGGAGTTCCGGCAGTCCCGCGGCGCCGATCGGGTAGTCGAGTTCGAGCCGCCGACCCGCCGAGTCGACGAGAAAGGCCCGTCGTTCCCCATCGGCGAGCGTGCCGTCGACCAAGGCGATGGGGACGACCCATTCGGCGTCCACCGCGACGGTGGTGGGATCGATCCACCGAACCTGCGTGACCTGTTCGAACCACCCGGTCCGTTCGAGTCCCTCGAGGGCCCGCCGAAGGCCGGCGTCTCGAGTGGTCGCGTGATCCTCGCCGATCGCGCGGCGGACGGTGTCGGCGAGTTCCATCCGAAGATCGTCGTCTTCGAACCACGCCGGACCACCCACGAATCGAACCTCGATCGGATCGTCGAGCAGGAGGTTTCTCGCTTCGGCCCGATCCTTCAGGGTCGGGATCCCCAGGAGTCCGCCGGCGACCAGCAACCCCGTCAGCACGGCCCAGCCGGCGGCCCGGAGGCCGATGACGGTCCGGGGACCGAGCCGGTCGGCAATCGCTTGGAGGCCGGTCGATCCGGAGGTGGACTTCGATCGCTTGGAACGTCTTGATGGCATGCGGGAGGCATCGGCCGAATCGGCGACTCGACCGCAGAATCCGCGCTCAGCGACGCGCTCTCGCCGCCGCCGCGTCGACCATTCGGCGACACAGGCTCGGGAGGTCGATGCCGCGGGCTGCGGCCGCCATCGGGGCGAGGGAGTGGGCGGTCATCCCGGGAATGGTGTTGACCTCCAGCATCCAGATCCCGGGTTCCACGCCCGTCGCGTCGCCCCCGCCATCCTCGATCAGCCAGTCGACGCGAGCGAGGTCGCGGCATCCGAGTGCATCGAAGATCTCGACGGCGTGCGACGCCATGCGGGATTCCACGCCGGGAGGAAGGGGGGGGGAGACGGTGTACCGGGTGTCGTTCCGAAGGTACTTGGCCTCGTAGTCGTAGAAACCCTCCGCCGGCTCGATCTCGACCGGCGGAAGCGCCTCGCCGTCGAGCACCGAGACGGTGAGCTCCCGGCCGGCCACGTAGCGTTCCGCCATGAGGGTCGCGTGCGTCGATCGGAGCTCCGCGATCACGTCCCCCGCCTCGGCGGGATCACGAACGAGCCGCACGCCGACGCTCGAACCCTCGTCCGTCGGCTTGATGACGAAGGGTGGGTCCAGGTCGATCGAACCGTCCTCGCCCACCAGGCAGGCGGGCGGCGTCGGAACGCCCGCGGCGCGGGCGATCGACTTGGTCCGCATCTTGTCCATCGCCGCCTCGGCCGCCGCCGATCCACTTCCCACGAATGGGATGTCGATCTCCTCGAGCATTCGCTGCAGGACTCCACCCTCGCCCCAGGGGCCGTGGAGCACGGGAAACACGATGTCGGTGCCCGTCTCATCCAGCGACGTCCTCAGGGATCGCACGGAGGGACGGTCGATCACCAGTTCCGAGACGTCGAGCCCCACGGTCTCCCGCAACGCCTCCGCGACGCGGCCTCCCGAATCGAGGCTCACCGGCCGCTCGGCGTCCGGTCCGCCCATCAACACGGTCACCCGTCGGGAGGATTCGGGGGTTCGAGAATCGTTCACGCGTTCCGGGTCCCCTCGGAGTTCGACCGGTCCCACACCACGACCTCTCGTCGCAGTTCGATCCCGCGAGCGTCGAGGATCCGGTCCCGAACGAGATCACCGAGTTCGATCGCATCGCGGGCCCGGCCGTTCCGTTCGATCGTGAAGAAGTTCGCATGGCGGGTCGAGACGGCGGCGGAACCGTGTCGAAGTCCCTTCAAGCCGGCCTCGTCGATGATCTTCCCGGCGGACACCCGCTCGCCGGTCGTCGGATCGATCGGATTTCGATACATGCATCCCGCGGACTTCTCGCCGAGCGGCTGGGTCCGCTTCTTGTACGCGGCGATCTCCTTGATCCGCTCCCGCAGGGTGACGGGGTTCTCCTGGCTGACGCGGAACACGGTCCAGAGAATGATCGGATCGACGATGTTCGTGGATCGATAGTCGAACTGGAGTTCGTCGGCCGTGTACACGCGGGTCTCGCCGCCGGCATCGAGGCACGCGACCGCATGGACCGCATCGCCGATCTCGCCGTACGCCCCGCCCGCGTTCATTCGAACGGCACCGCCGATCGAGGCGGGTACGCCCATGAGCGATTCCAGGCCGGCGATGCCGGCTCGGGCGACGTCCATCAGCGTCCGGGCGAGATCCGCACCGGCCCCGACCCGCACCAGCTCGAGTTCCCCGTCGACGTTGTGCTCGATGCGTCGAAATGCCGGCGCGTCGAGGCGAACCACGATGCCCGACACGCCGTCGTCGTCGACGAGGAGGTTCGCACCCTCGCCCATGAT
>JAACEA010000383.1 GCA_009936695.1 Planctomycetia bacterium | reverse complement strand
TCGATCGAGGCGTCCGCGAACACGATGTTGGGGCTCTTTCCACCGAGTTCGAGGGTGAGGCGCTTTCCCGTGCCCGCGGACGCTGCGGCGATCCGCTTGCCGACCTCGGTCGATCCGGTGAAGGCGATCTTGTCGACGTCGGGATGCTCGACCAGGAGCCGCCCGGTCTCGCCGGCACCGGTCACGATGTTGACGACGCCCTTCGGCAGTTCGCATTCTTCGCAGATCTCCGCGAACCGAAGCGCCGTCAGCGGGGTGGTCTCCGCCGGCTTCAGGACCACGGTGTTGCCGCAGGCGAGCGCCGGCGCGATCTTCCAGGCCAGCATGAGCAGCGGGAAGTTCCACGGAATGACCTGGGCACAGACGCCGATCGGCCTGGGATCGGTCGACCCGGGAAAGGCGTACTTCAGCTTGTCGCACCAACCGGCGTGGTGGAAGAAGTGCTGCGCCACGAGCGGAAGGTCGACGTCCCGACTCTCCCGGATCGGTTTTCCGCCATCCATCGTCTCCAGGACGGCGAGTTCGCGGGATCGCTCCTGGATCCGACGGGCGATCCGATAGAGGTGTTTTGCACGTTCCTGAGGGCGGGTTCGCGACCATTTTCGAAACGCGGTTCGCGCCGCGGCGACGGCCGCATCCACATCGGCCGCATTCGCCTCGTCGCACTCCGAAAGCACGACCTCCGTGGCGGGGTTCGCCGTTTGGAAGGTCCGGCGCCCGCGGCTCGCGATGAATCGGCCGTCGATGAACAATCGGTGCCGCTCCGAGATCTCGGGATCGACCCGTTCGGGTGCGGGGGCGTAGGTCCAGTCGGTGTTCGCGGTCATCCGGGCTCTCCGAGGGTCGCCGAGGGGCGGTTCCTCGTCGATGGTAACCGTCGACCGCCTCTCGTACCGGTCCGTCGGACCCGCTACCTTGGTCGTCGCTCCGGACGCTGCCCTGGAAGGCGTCCGGATTCCCGACGATCACGGAAAGACGACATGCGAATCCTCTCGGTCGACATCGGTGGCAGCCACATCAAGACCCTGCTTTCAGGCGAGACGCCGGACGCCAAGAGACGATCCCCGAGCGGAGGTGACTTCACACCGGCTCAGATGGTCGAGGCGATCCATGCGATGCGGACGCCGGACGAATTCGACGTCATGACCATCGGGTTTCCTTCGCCGATCAAGGCGGGACGAATCCTGAAGTCACCGGTCAATCTGGGGCCGGGTTGGAAGGATTTCGACTTCGCGGACGCGTTCAAGGGAACGCCGATCCGACTGATGAACGACGCGGCGATGCAGGCGGTGGGGAGCTACGAGAAGGGGAAGATGCTCTTCCTCGGGCTCGGGACGGGACTCGGCACCTGCATGATCGCCCATCACGTGGTCATGCCGATGGAACTCGGCCATCTCCCCTTCAAGAACGGGCGGTCCTTCGAACAGCACGTCGGGGAGGCCAGTCGGGAGGATCTCGGAACGAAGGCCTGGCGGAAGGAAGTCTGGGAGACGGTGAAGATTCTCAAGGAAGGTCTGCTGCCGGACGTGATCTGTCTCGGTGGCGGGAACGCGAAGCGAATCGCCAAGCATCCCGACGAGATCCCGGCCTTCGTCACGCTGGGTGAGAACACCAACGCGTTTCTGGGCGGTTTTCGAGTCTGGCAGGACGAGCGATTCGAGACCACGGTCCCGGTGCTCGGCTCCGATGCGAATTCCGCCGGGACCTGAAACGGAGAACGCACGACCTCGGGAGGCGTGCGCATCGTGGTGAATCTCTGGAATCGAGGCGATCCGAGTCCGTTCAGCCGGCTCGCTTCTGTTGCATGTCCTTGATCACCGCATCGAGCTTTCGCACCACGGCGTGCATGTCCTTCCAACGGGCGTACTGGTTTGGCTCGACGCAGGTATTGATCAGCTCGCCGAGTTCGACGGGCACGTTCGTCGCGATGGTGTGCGCCGCCGGAGGCAGCGCAGCCGCCTGGCCGCCACGTCCGCCCGCGGACTGGGTGGGGACCTCTCGCTGCGTGAGCATCCAGTACATCGTCGCGCCGAAGTTGTAGACGTCGGTCCGCTCGGTGAGCGGCTCCAGCTCGGCCTGCTCCGGTGCGATGTATCCGGGCGTGCCCTGGATTCGCTCCTTCGCCTTGCCGATCGGATGGGCCTGTCCGAGATCGATCACCTTCACGTCGCCGTCCTCGGTGACGAGGACGTTGGTCGGTTTCATGTCCGCGTGGACGAATCCCTTGTCGTTCATGTGGGCGAGGGCGTCGGCGACTTCCCGGAAGACGCGGATCTTCGCGAGCGTGCCGAGGTCGGTGAGCTTGTCCATCGACTGTCCGTCGACCAGCTCCATCAGGACCGCGACTTCGGTCCTCGTCCAGCCCTTCGGCCGGACCTTCTCGACGCTCAGGATCCGACGGATCGAAGGGTGAGTGAGCTTCTTCGAGACCTTGACCTCGTTCTCGGCCTGGACGAGGAACCGATCGTCCTTGTCGGTCTCGTCGAGGAGGACGTGCTTCAGCGCGAACACCTGTCCGGTATCGGGCTTGCAGACGCAGTAGATCTCACTGGCCGCACCGCTTCCGATGTGCTTGAGGACTCGGTAACCCTGGATGTAGTCAGGTTCTTTCACGGCAGCGCTGGGCATGGATCTGATGACGCGGGGATGGCCGAACAGTTCTGTAAAATCGAACTCCACCCTGGTGGCGGAGCGATCTGACGGTCATTGGTGATCTCGGGGAGAGATGGCTCGAAAAGGAGCGGTGGGATCACCAGAGGGGGATGTGAACGAGAATGGTACGAAAATCACCACCTCATTCCAACCCTCTTTACGACATCCTAGTCTCGGGAACGCGATTTTTCCGCGTGTTTTGCTCGGCCGTGGACCGTCGTCCATTGTCGGACTTCATGCTCCGGGAACATCACCGGAACCCGGATAGCGGCCCACTCGTTGGCGGATCAACTGGCGGCCGAGGTCGTCGAGAAGACTGGAGGCGCCGAACCGATAGAGCCCGGGTGTCAGCCACGCCTGCCCCAGGGTCTCGCGGACCATGACGAGATGATGGAGGGCGGCCTTCGCGGCTCGGATCCCACCCGCGGGCTTCATGCCGATCCGCACCCCGGTCTCGTCGAAGTGGTCTCGGATCGCTTCGAGCATCACCAGAACCACCGGCATGGTGGCGGCAGGCGAGATCTTTCCCGTGGAGGTCTTGATGAAGATCTCCCCATCCGGGATTCCGGAATCCGAGAACGGGGCGGTGACGGCGGCTTCGATCGCCAGATCGGAGGCAAGCCGGACCTGGTCAAGGGTTCCGAGTTCCCCCGTCTCCAGAATGATCTTCAGATGCGCAGGTCCGCATGCCCGCTTGATCGCCACGATTTCGGCCTGCATCTCGTCGTATCTTCCAGCGAGGAACGCCCCCCGGTTGATGACCATGTCGATCTCGTCGGCACCAGCCTCGACCGCCGCATGGACCTCGGCGAGCCGGGTCTCGAGGGGTGCTTGTCCACTCGGAAACGCGGTCGCCACGCTCGCGATCTTGATTCTCGAGTCTGGAAGGCGGTTTTTCGCCGTCGAGACCATGCTGGGGTAGACGCAGACCGCGGCCACCTGGGGGAGGGGAGGCTCGAAATCGATCGGCAGCGGTCGCATCGCCCGGTCACAGAGGCTTCGAACCTTCTCGGGCGTGTCCGCACCCTCCAGCGTGGTCAGATCCACCATCGAGATCGCGAGCCGGAGCGCTTCCGCCTTGGCGTCGTTCTTGATCGAGCGGGTCGTGAACTCGGCGGCGCGACGATGCGCCATCACGGGATCGACGGTTCGGTGTCGCATGCGGCGGCTCGGGTGAGGGGACTTCTGGGTTCGAAAGAACGCGAGGGCGTCGCCAACGCGACGCCCTCGCGACGATCGGGTCCGGGAGCTCGCGAACGGCGATCAGCCGCCTCGGCCCGCCGAGAAGAGTCGGGGGAGGTTGGCTCCGCCCATCAGGACGAGCTTGCTGGCCGAGGGGTTGTTCGCATTCGGGATCGAGTAGATGAGAAGGCTCTCGTCACTCGAATCGATCACGTAGAGAAACTCGTACGGATTCTCCTTCGGGCCGTTGCCACTCGAGGTGGTGACGAGCGAGAAGCCCTCGTCGGTCGTCGTGGCCATGCCTGCGAACGCAGGATTCGGGGAGAGATGTCCGGCCTGGAAGATCGCCAGCGTCGCGATCAGGAAGGCGGAAGCCCACAGGATCGCGGCGGAGGGGCTGAGCGTGGTTCGGGTTTCGGCGCCGTTGGAATCGTTGCCGGGATTGGTGTCGTGGTTCATGTGTCGGGTTCCTTTCTCGTCGGGTTGCATCACTTGCCACCCTGTCGGGCGACCACTCCATCCGCGGCGAGGTCGGCATATCCCATGCCTTCGAGGATTCGCTTCGAGGCGTCGTATCGGACCGCGACGAGCTGTCGCGAGTTCTGATCGACGATGTAGATGATGTACGGCGACGAGCCCTGGGCGCGTCCCGCGACCATCGCGTACTTGCCGCGATACCGTTCCTGGGCGTCGGCGGTCGGAGAGAACGTGATGGCGGCGACGGATGCGACCAGCAGTCCGTTCAGGACGAGCAGGCCCTTGATGCTGCGAGGGGACATTCAGTGGCTCCAGAGGAAGTTGATGGACTTCGCACGAGTCATCCTCGTGACGAGCGGATGTCGTCCG
>JAACEA010000382.1 GCA_009936695.1 Planctomycetia bacterium | reverse complement strand
CGGGGGACCCGGGTCAGCACGAAGACCCGCTCGATGCGGAGGGCCTCGGCGGTCGTCGCGAGATGTTCGATGATTCGACTGCCCACGCCTCCACCGTGACACGACGGATCCACGCCGACCGAGCGGATCTCGGCGAGGGTCGGGGTGTAGAGCCAGAGCGCCCCGCATCCCACCACCGCGCCGTTCTCGGTGGCGACCGCGAATTCCCCGATCGAATGCAGGATCTCCTCCTCGCTGCGCGGGAGGTTCTCGCCGGCGTCGGCCCAGAGATCGACGAGCCGCTTGATCTCCACCAGATCGGCGACCGTCGCCTTTCGCACCTCGATCTCGCCGAGGGGCCGATCTCGTCGAGGCGGTGTCTTCAATCGGGCGAGGCGGGTCGCGACCTGGGCGGGGGCGGTTCCGCCGGGTGCATTCCGCTTGGCGATCGCCGCGTCGACGGTGAGGTCGACGAAGACCGTTTCATCCGCGGCGGGGGCGTGGTTCCGGATCTCCGCGAGGGAGAGATCCTCGAGTGGCAGGCCACGTTCGATCGCCTCGGCCACCAGGCGACCGACCTGGTGGTGGGCGTCCCGGAACGGAACGCCCCGGGCGACGAGGTGGTCGGCGAGTTCGGTCGCATTGGCGAAGTCGCCGATCGCGGCGTCCCGGGCCTCCGCGCGGCGGACCTCGATCCCCTCGAGAAGCGGCGGCAGCACGCGGAGGCAGATCGAGAGTTCGTCCATCGCGTCGAAGAGCGGGACCTTGTCCTCCTGCATGTCCTTGTTGTAGGCGAGCGGCAGGGCCTTCATGGTGGTCATCAATCCCACGAGCCGACCGACCTGCATGCCGCACTTTCCCCGGATGAGTTCGAGGGCGTCGGGATTCTTCTTCTGCGGCATGATCGACGACCCGGAGCAGAGCCCGTCGGGAAGTTCGATCAGACGGGCTTCGCCCGAGCTGTAGAAGACGAGGTCCTCCGCGAGTCGCGAGAGGTGGATCGACGTCTGGGCGATCGCGGACAGCGCCTCCATGACGAAGTCGCGGTCGCTGACCGCATCGAGGCTGTTGGCGGCCGCGGATCGAAAGCCGAGGTCGACCGCGAGCGCTTCGCGGTCGATGGTGTAGGCGGTGCCGGCGAGGGCGGCGCAGCCCAGCGGGCAGACCGCGGTCCGGATCCGGGCGTCCGCGAGTCGGCCGAGGTCGCGTCGCAGCATCTCGACGTAGGCGAGGCACCAGTGGGCGAACAACACGGGCTGCGCCCGCTGGAGATGCGTGTACCCGGGGAACACCGTCTCGCGTTCGCGATGAGCCAGATCGACGAGCGCGATGATCACCGCCTGCACTTCGCCGATCCGTTCGTCGAGCGCCGGCATCGTCCACAGTCGAAGATCGGTCGCCACCTGGTCGTTTCGACTCCGGCCCGTGTGGAGTTTCTTGCCGAGGTCGCCGACCCGTTCGACCAGATTCCGTTCGACGAAGGAGTGGACGTCCTCGTCGTCCGCGTCCCGGAGGATGGCGGGGTCGGACGCGACCGCATCGTGCAGGGAAGTGAGGGCCGCCTCGAGATGCCGCAGTTCGACGGCGTCGAGAACGCCGGCCCGTTCCAGCGCCCGGGCCCACGCCGCGGATCCCGCGATGTCCTGGGGGAAGAGGCGTCGATCGAACGGAAGCGAGTCGTTGAAGCGCTTGAAGAGGTCGTGCACCCGTCCGCTGAATCGTCCGCTCCAGACCGCCTCCGGCACGACGGCCTCGTCGGTGGAGTCGCTCATGACTTCGCGCCCGCGGTGACGGTGTCTGCGTTTCCGACTCCCGCCGTCGACTGCATCGCCGCGATGCGGCTGGGGAGGGAGAAGAGCCGGATGAACCCCTCCGCATGCGACTGGTCGTAGACCTCGTCGGCGCCGAAGGTCGCGAACGACTCCGAGTAGAGGGAGTTGGGGCTTCGGCGTCGGGTGGTGACCGCCGTTCCCTTCGACAGCCGGACCTCGACGTCGCCGTCGAGTCGGCTCGCGATCGAGGTGAAGGAGGCCATCATCGCCTCGCGGGCCGGCGTCCACCACTGGCCGTCGTAGACGAGGTCGGTGAAGTCGTGGGCGAGTCGTTCGCGGAGTCGAAGGGTCCGTCGGTCGAGGACGAGCTCTTCGAGGCCCCGCAGCGCCTCCATCAGGATCGTGCCGCCCGGCGTCTCGTAGCAGCCTCGACTCTTCATGCCGACCAGCCGGTTCTCGACGATGTCGATCCGGCCGACGCCGTGTTCGCCGCCGCGTCGATTGAGCTCGGTGAGGAGCTCGACCGCGCCGAGTGATTCACCGTCCAGGGCGACCGGGACCCCGGATTCGAACCGGATCGTGACGCGTCCCGGCGTGTCGGGCGCTTCGCGCGGGTCGGTGGTTCGTGTCCACACGTCGTCCGGTGGCGGGTTCCACGGATCCTCGAGTTCGCCGCCCTCGTGACTGATGTGCCAGATGTTGTCGTCCCGGGAGTAGATCTTCTCGAGGCTGGCGCTGCAGGCGATGCCGCGGGTCGCGAGGTACTCCAACGCCTCCTCCCGGCTTCGGATCTCCCAGTGCCGCCAGGGCGCGATGATCTCGAGATCGGGCGCGAGGGCCGCGAACGTGCTCTCGAAGCGGACCTGGTCGTTTCCCTTGCCGGTGCAACCGTGACACACGGCGTCGCATCCCATCCGGCGGGCGTACTCGACCTGGGCCTTCGCGATGATCGGTCGGGCGATGGAGGTTCCGAGGAGATACCGGCCTTCGTACACCGCGCCGCTGATCGCCATCGGGAAGGCGTATTCCTCGAGGAAGGTGCGGGTCAGGTCGGCGACCTCGCAGTGCACGGCGCCACTGCCGATCGCCTTCTGCTCGATGCCCACCAGTTCGGCGGGATCCTGTCCCACGTCGCCGACGATCGCGTGGACCTCGCAGCCCGGATGGTGTTCGAGGAGCCAGGGGATCATGACGCTGGTGTCGAGTCCGCCCGAGTAGGCGAGGGCGATCTTTCTGGGGGTGTGGTTCATCGGCGTCCTTCCGGAGAGCGTGGGGAGACGGCGGCGGGGGTTCTGGAGAGTCGGGCGACGAACCAGGCGTTCTGGGCGTGGAGCCGGTTTTCGGCCTGGTCGAAGACGACCGAACGCGGGCCGTCGATGACGGCTTCGACGACCTCCTCGCCGCGGTGGGCGGGCAGACAGTGCATGAAGAGCGCATCGGGGCCGGCGAGCGTCATCAGCGACTCGTCGACGCGGAATCTCGTCAGTTCCGCGTACTTGTCGGGATCCTCGGCCTCGCCCATCGAGATCCAGGCGTCGGTGTAGATCGCGTCGACGCCACGGACCGCGCCGGGGTCGTCGGTCACGTCGATGCCGCCACCCGTGATCTCGCCGAGTCGCTCCGCGGCCGAGACGATCTCCGCCGACGGCCCGTGTCGCGGCGGTGCCACGACGGTGATCCGCCCGCCGGTCGCGACGACGGCCTCGATGAGCGAATGACACACGTTGTTGCCGTCGCCGATGAAGGCGAGATGCATGCCTTCCAACGGAATCCCGCGTTCATGCAGCGTGAGAAGATCGGCCAGTGCCTGGCAGGGATGATGAAGGTCGCTCAAGGTGTTGACGACCGGGACGTCGCAGCAGTCCGCCAGCTCCGCGATCACCGTGTGGTGGTTGACCCGTGCCGCGACCGCGTCGAACCACCGCTCGAGGTTGCGGCCGAGATCGTGCACGGGCTCCCGCTCGCCGAGCGGTGAATCCCGTTGATCGAACACGACGGATTGGGCGCCGAGTCGGTGGAGCCCGACCTCGAGGCTGGCCCGGGTGCGAAGCGAGGGCTTCTCGAAGATCAGGGCGACGCTTCGACCGGAGAGGGCGTTCGAGAAGCGGGCGGGATCCCGTTTCAATTCGATTGCGAGATCGAGGAGCCCGTGGATCGTCGATCCATCGAGATCGCCGATCGCGAGGAGATCGTTCGGCACGGTGGGTAGCACGGGCTCGCGGGCGGTGCCGGATCCGGGGTGGGGCGGGACGGGGGTGGAGAGGCTCATGGGGTCTTTTGAAGGGGGGGTTGGGATGCCGTCGAGACGGTCTCGACGATGGGTGGTGGACTCGGGGGTGGAACGACCGTCGCGACGGTGGTGTCGGCGAGCGGATCCGCGAGGACCCGGGGATCGGCCCAGTCGCCGATGACCACCGGGCATCCCGACTGGGCCGCCGCGTCGATGGCGCCACGGACCTTCGGAATCATGCCGCCCGCGATCACGCCCTCATCGATCAGGCGGTCGGCCGCGGCGAAATCGAGCCGTCGGATGACGTTCCCGTGTTCGTCGAGGACTCCGGGCACGTCGGTGAGCAGGAGCAGGGCGCGGGCGCCGAGCACCCGGGCGATTCCGCTCGCGGCGTCGTCGGCGTTCACGTTCAGGGGCGTGCCGTCGGAGAGCATCCCGATCGACGCGATCACGGGAATCCGGCCGGTGGCGATCAGATCGTCGAACAGCATCGAACTTCCGCCGGTGACGGTGCCGACGGATCCGGGATCGAAGCCGCATTCGAGACGCTCCACCACGATGCCTTCGTCGTCCGCGAGACGAACCGCCGTCGCGGCGACGTGTCGCCGTCGCAGATCGGCCAGCAGGGACGTCCCCACCTGTCCCGAGAGCACCGCGGCGATCTCGGGCATCAACGTCGGCGGCGTGAGCCTGATTCCATCGCGGCGCTCGGTCTCGACCCCGATGCGGTCGAGGTGGCGATCCACCGCCGCGCCGCCGCCGTGGACGAGGGCGAGCGGCGTGCCGATGCGGGCGGCCTCGGCGAATCGGTCGAGGAAGTCGGACCGCGCTGCGGGGTCGTCGAGGAGCGCACCGCCCACCTTGATGACGATCGGCGCAACAGGAGGGGTCGCATCGCTCATGGTGCCACCGCCAGCGCCGGGGTGTCCGGGATCAGTCCGAGATCGACCGGAAGCCCGCAGGCGAGATTCAGGCACTGGACCGCCTGGCCGGCGGCGCCCTTGACGAGGTTGTCGATCGCGCTGGAGATCATCAGGCGGCCGTGCGATGCGTCGACGACCAGTCCGAGGTCGCAGCGGTTCGTTCCTCGGACCGCCGCCACCGACGGCCACGTTCCTGCGGGAAGAAGATTCACGCCGGGACGATCGGCATACGCCGTCGAGAGGGTGGTTCGCACGTCGGTCTCTTTGGTGCCTGCGGCGAGCCTGAGATGGATGGTCGAGAGGATGCCTCGGTCGAACGCGCCGAGATGCGGCGTGAAGAGGACGTCGACCCCGCCGTGTCTCGCCATCTCGGGTTGATGGCGATGGTCGAATGCGCCGTAGGCCTGCAGGCTGACTTCGCAGAAGGACGTGTGCGGACGGGCCGCGCGGCCGGCGCCGCTCACGCCGCTGGTGCTGTCCACGATGACCGGATCGGCGGGGTCGATCAGGCCGGCATCGACCAGCGGTCGTACCGGAAGGAGCATCGACGTCGGATAGCAGCCGGGCACCGCCACGAGGGATGCGTCGCGGATCTTCGGGGCGTTCAGATCCGCGAGGCCGTACACCGCGGTCTCCAGCAGATCGGGCCGGGTGTGTTCGAAACCGTAGTGTCGTCGGTACGCCCCCGCGGAATCGAGCCGGAACGCCGCGGAGAGATCGAGCACCCGGACCCCTCGATCGTGAAGCCATCCGCCGTGTTCGACGCTCGCCTCGTGCGGCGTGGCGAGCAACACCGCATCGGGCTCGAGGGCGAGGACCGCGTCGAGATCGAGCGGGCGGACGGGGAGTGGCGGGCCGCCGCGAAAGCGAGGATGAAGGTCGGCGAGATCGCGGTCTTCGTCCGCGGTGCGGGATGAACCCATGAGCGCGGCGGGTGTCGTCGAGGGATGACGAAGGAGGAGCGAGACGAGTTCTGCGCCGGCGTAGCCGGTCGCACCGATCACGACGGTGTTCAACATGGTTCAGGCTCGATCCTGCGTCTCATGACCGAAAAGGACGCGGGCGAGACGGGCCGCCGAGTCGGGGTTTCTGGTGGCGACGAACACGGTGTCGTCGCCGGCGATGGTGCCGAGAAGATCCGGATCGCTGAGTTCGTCCAGCTGCAATGCGACCGCATCGGCATGGGCGGGGGGGGTGTGGAGGACGAGCATGGTGCCACCGACCTGGACGTTCCGGACCAGGTCCTGAAACAGCTGCGTGGCGGCGGGTGGGACGAGGACCTCGGCCCGGCCCGGAAGGCGGTAGCCGGACGCCGTCTTGACCACGCCCAATGCGGTGAGATCTCGAGAAAGCGTGGTCTGCGTGGCGGAGACCCCGGCTTCGGCCAGTTGGTCGACCAGGGCTTGCTGGGTGCGAATCGACTTCTCTTGAAGCAGTTCGGCGATGAGCGTGTGGCGTTGGTGCTTTCGCATCGAATCATTATGCATTCAATGAATACTTATGTCAATGTGGCCGCTTGAGCGTCGTTTAAGAACTCCACCCGCGAATAAAATGCACCGGAGCAGAATCAAGTCCGATAAAACATGGAGCTCTGTATCGGATTAATTTTGCGCGAGGTTCTCCGTTCTTTTGCGAAGTGTGCCTTGAGACATGGGGGTGT
>JAACEA010000381.1 GCA_009936695.1 Planctomycetia bacterium | reverse complement strand
GTCGTCGCCGCGATGCACGAGATCGGCGTGGCCTGGTCGGTCGCCGATCATGTGGTGCTGCTCGCGGGGGGTTCGGTGGCGGACGCCGGCGAAATCGAGTCCGTGCTTTCGCCGGAGGCCCTTCATTCGATCTTCGGAACACGATTCATTCGGTCGGAACATGGTCCCGTACCAGCGAGTCGTCGACGAGTCGATGCGTCGACACACGGTGACGGGTAAGATCCTCGCATGGGAAACGCCATCTGGATCTTTCTCGGGATCGCGATCCTCCAGGCGATCGTCGGCGGGGTCGCCAAGTCGGCGGAGAAGCGCAAGAAGGCAGAGGCCGCCCAGCGGATGCTCGAAGCGGGGCGATCGAAGGACGGGGGCCAGCGGAGCGGAGTGGCCCAGTCGCCGCCGATGGACACCCGCACCAAGGCGAATGCTTCGGCCCAGGGTCGTCTGGAGGCGCTTCGCAAGCGGCGACTCGAGGTGCTTCGTCGCCGATCCGGCCCGGATGGAGGGGTCACCGCCGAAATCGATCCGAACGCGGGACGCATCCGGTCGGCCAGTCCCACCCCGCCACCGCCGGTGGCGACGAGCCCCGCCACGGTCAGTCGGCAGCAGTCCGCGCGGAATGAACCTCGATCGGTCCGGAAGGCCGCATCGACGCGGAATCCGACCCCGTCCACCTCGGCCACCCGCGGGTCGAAGTCGCGCCCTGAGGTCAGGCAGGCTGATTCGAGCCGGATCCCGAAACAAGCAGGCCTCGCACAGGCTCGGCGATCCTGGACCTCGGGGAAGGGATTGGGCAAGGGAACGGGCCAAGGGACGGCCGGGGGATCGACTGCCAGGCGTCTCCGGCGCACGCTTCGGACGCCCAAGGGCTTCCGCGAGGCGTTGTTGCTGGGCGAGCTTCTGCGGCCGCCCGTCGGCCTCCGCCCCCCGGGTGACGAGGTCGGCTGAGCCGGGGGTTCGCTCCCGCCCGACATCGGCGCATCTCGCCACATGTTCGCCCCAGATCTCTGCATGATCCCCCCCATCTTCGGCAGGGCTGCTATATTTCCGCCTTCACATGACTCGCCGACGGCAGGAGAACCGGCATGATCGATATTCGGAAGTTGAAGGAACTCGTTCGCTTGATGGTCGCCAACGACCTCTCGGAACTGGATCTGCGGGACGAACAGCAGCAGGTGACGGTGAAGCGAGGCGGGCAACCCGTCGTGCAGCAGCTCGCACCGGCGGCCCCCGTCGCACCGGCGGCCCCCGTCGCGGCCGCGGCCCCCGCCGCACCACCCGCCGCGCCCGAACCGGCCGCCGATGACGGGCTCGTTCCCATCGAGAGCCCCATGGTCGGCACGTTCTACGCGAAGCCGAATCCCGACAAGCCGAACTTCGTGTCGGTGGGGGATTCCATCGGCCCGGACAGCGTCGTCTGCCTCATCGAGGCCATGAAGATCTTCAACGAGATCAAGGCCGAGCGCTCCGGAACCGTTGCGAAGGTCCTGGTCGAGAACGGTGATGCGGTCGAGTTCGGTCAGCCCCTGCTCCTCATCAAGCCGGAGTGATCAAGCGTCATGTTTAAACGAATCCTGATCGCCAATCGCGGTGAGATCGCCCTGCGGGTGATCCGAGCCTGCCGCGAACTCGGGATCTCCACCGTCTGCGTGCATTCGACCGCGGACGCGGACGGCCCGTGGCTCGAATGGGCCGACGAACGAGTCTGCATCGGGCCCGGCCCTTCGGCCGAGAGCTACCTGCGAATCGACCGGATCATCGCCGCAGCGGAATGCACGAATGCGGATGCGATCCATCCGGGGTACGGATTTCTCGCCGAGAACGCGGAGTTCGCGACCGTCTGTCGGGACTGCGAAATCGCGTTCATCGGGCCCAGCCCGGAGGCGATGGCCCTGCTGGGAGACAAGGTCTCCTGCAAGCGGATGGCTCGAAAGGCGGGCACGCCGGTGTTCCCGGGCACCGAAGGTGCGATCGAGGATCCCGAGGAGGCGCGGACCGTCGCCGCCGAGATCGGCTATCCGGTGATCGTCAAGGCCGCCGCCGGCGGTGGCGGGCGTGGGATGCGGGTCGTCGAGGACGAGGCGTCGTTGATGGAGGCGATCGAGAGTGCCGCCCAGGAGGCGTCGGCCGCCTTCGGGAACGGCAGCGTCTACATCGAGAAGTACCTCGCGAAGGCACGTCACTTCGAGGTCCAGACCATCGGTGACGGGCGGGGCGATGCCATCCATCTCTTCGAGCGTGATTGCACGAGCCAGCGCCGGCATCAGAAGCTCGTCGAGGAGGCTCCCGCACCGGGCGTCGATCCCGAGAAGCGGGCCGCCGTCTGCGAGAGCGCCTCGCGACTGATCGCGGCCGCCAAGTACGGCGGTGCGGCGACCGTCGAGTTCCTGATGGACGACAAGCAGGACTTCTACATGCTCGAGGTGAACACCCGGGTGCAGGTCGAGCATCCGGTCACCGAGATGATCACCGGGGTCGACATCGTGAAGGAGCAGATCCGCGTGGCGGCGGGGAATCCGCTCTCGGTTCGCCAGGATCAGATCTCGGTGAACGGGCACGCGATCGAGTGCCGGATCAACGCCGAGGATCCCGACCGGAACTTCATGCCGCAGGCCGGACTGATCGAGACCTTCGATCCCCCGGGCGGACTCGGGGTCCGGCTCGACACCCACGCCCGGTCGGGCTATCGGATTCCGCCGAACTACGATTCGATGATCGGCAAGCTGATCGTGCACGCCCCGACCCGGGACGAGGCGATCAGCCGCATGCTCGAAGCGCTTCGTCAATTCCGGATCGGGCCCATGAAGACGTCGATCGGCTTGCATCGACGGCTGCTGGATCGGCCGGAGTTCCGTACGTTCGACTTCGACATCAAGTGGGTCGAACACTGGCTCGCCGAGCAGGACTGAGCGTCGCTCGTACACCCGTTGCCGCTCTCACACCCGTTGAAAGAATGCACCAGCCGAGGCGGCGAGCCTCGGCTGGTGTCGTTCTGCCGTGTAGGGGTTCTCGGGCGATACGGCCCGTGATCCGAGCCGTCGATC
>JAACEA010000380.1 GCA_009936695.1 Planctomycetia bacterium | reverse complement strand
GGCGTGGCTTCGATGAATTCCACGCATTCATGCATTCATGGTGCCGACGGAAGCTTCGACGAAGAATCGGGGCTCGCGTCGGCGTCCAAGGCCTTCGGAATTCCGACCGACCGAGGACTCGAGCCCCATCTGGCCCAGATCGCTTCCACCCGGCCCCGCCGTCGCATCGTCTCGGGGTTCCCGATCGCGGACGCCGATTCATCGTTGCCGAGCTTGTCGTAGGACCCGAGTGGAAACTCCACGTCGACCTCCTCGAAGACGCGATCGCCCTCGAATCGGAGAATCCCCGGCCCGTCGGGGGTGTCCGCCGGTGCCGGCCGGATCACGCCCATTCGAATCGGATCGCCGGGCTGCAACCGCTGCACCCGGCCGATCAGGTCCGCACTGGTGGTGATCCGCTGCCCGTCGATCTCGAGGATCACGTCACCGACCCGAAGCACCCGCTCGGCCGGAAGCCCGGAGATGACTTCGGTGACCAGGACGCCCCGGACCGAGATCGCGGTGCCTGAAGGCTCCATGCGGATGCCCACCGCGCCGCGCGGTCGATAGAGAATTCGCCAGCGGAGCGCTCGGAGCAGCCGGTTTCGCTGCTCCTCATCGAGGCCGCCCTGTTCGAGCACCGCCATCAGCACGTCGTTCGTGATCGCCATCTCCCGGAGCTCGGCGGATGCCCGCTCCCGATCAGCGAAGGTGTCGCCCCCCAGCCGCGTGACCACGTCGCGAACCGACGTGGGGACCGCGAAGACTCGAAGCGCGTCGGGATCCTCGCCAAGCGCCAGAAGCGCCCGCTCCCGATCGCCCAGCATGCGAGCCGTGATGCCCTCCACCTGCCGGGGATCCGGCACCGGCTTGGCGTCCTGCGCCACGGCCATGCGAGGCGTCGTCGTGAACGACCCCAGGGTCACGAGAAGCGGCAGCGCGAAGACTCGGACGAAGGAAACCATGCATCGCACGATAGCCCCCGCCCCCGGTTCGAGCCAATCGACTCGATCGAGGCCGGGCTCGATGACGAATCCCCGTGTCAGGGAACGAGGAGTTCTCGGATCGGAGCCTCGGCCGCCTCGATCCACGCAGCCTTTCGAGCCACCATGCCGAGGAATGGAAGACCGGGAACGACCGCGAATCGGCCCGTCTTCGCCACTGGAACGACGCTCTCCGCGACCAGGCACTCCAGCATCAGCGAAGGAAGAATCACCGCTTCCGCCTCGGTCACGTCCCCGACGACCGAACGCCAACCGCGCGTGAATGCGACCATCCGACGGGGCGAGAGCGACGCCGGCCAGTCCGCCGGGGAAGTGCTTCGGTCGCTTCGCATCGCGAAGTGCAGCAGGCCGTTCGCGAGGTCCACCAGCCGAGGTTCGACCCTCGAAGCGTCGAAATCGACGATCGCACGGACGGTCCCCGGCCTGGACCGAGTCGGCTTCTCCGGCGTGAAGAGCACGTTTCCCGGATGCCAGTCACCGTGAATCGGTTGACGCGGAAGTTCCGACCAGCCCCCCGTCTCCACCTGCTCCATGGACCGACCCCGGATCGCCTCGAGGCGTCCGACCACATCCCGGAGTTCGACGCGGTCCACATCCGCGTCCGCCCCGATCACCGCGTCGATCACCCGGTCGAAGGCGGTCTGGACCTGATCGGCGGCATGGAATCCGGGCATCGGTGGTGGCTCGGACCACGCGAGATCGCAGGCTTCCAGATGCAGCCGGCCGAGGATCCGCCCCGCATTGAGGGCTTCGGACTCCACCTTCACCATCCGCCGGCCGTCGACCCAGTGGAACATCTCGTAGACCTGCCCGTGCTCGAGCAGGATCGACGCGTTGTCCTCCCGCGTGCCGACCAGCGTCGCCACCGGGACGCCGCGTCGCTCGAGGTGCAGTTGCAGTCGGTGGTTGAAGGTCGCCCGTTCGACGAGATCGGGCCGAACCGTCCTTCGCTTCAGGAGGAACTCGCCTTCGTCGGCGACGATCCGGACCTTCGGTGCCTGCCGTGAACCGGCCGGAAACTCGCGGATCTCGCGAATGCCTTCGAGCGGGAACGCGTCGAGCACCCGACGCAACTCCCCCGGGTCGAACCGGCTTCGTTCACCGTGCGATCCGGGGAGTCCGACCGCGGTTCCGTCGGCCAGCGTCTCACCACCATCGCCGTCGCTGAAGCGGGGCGGCGCACTCACTCGACGTTCGCCGCCTGTTCCTTGATCCGATCGATCAGGCCCTTGACCTCCACGACGGATCGCGTGATCTCCGAATCCGCGGACTTGCTGGCGATGGTGTTCGCCTCCCGAAGCATCTCCTGGGTGAGGAAATCCAGCGTGCGGCCGACCGGCTCGCCGTCCTGGCCGCCGATGAGATCGAAGAACTGACCGAGATGTCCGTCGAGCCGGGTGATCTCCTCGGCGATGTCGCTGCGTTCGGCGAAGATCGCGACCTCGCGGACGAGGTCGCTCTCGTCGAGGGTCGCGCCGACCTCCGCGAGCAGGGATTCGACCCGCTGATGCAATCGATCCCGATAGAGCTCGACGACCCGCGGGGCACGTTCGGAGACCGTCTCGAGACGTTCCCGCATCCGCGTGCCGAAGGCGTTGAGCTCTTCGAGCAGTCCCGCACCCTCGCGTTCCCGCATCTCGATCAGGCGATCGCACGCTTCATCGAGCAGTTCGATCAGGACCGGCTTCGCGACCCCGACCACCGCCTCCGAATCGTCGCCACCGACGATTCCGGGCACCATGAGCATCGTCGCCAGATCGATCGTGCATCGATCCCGGATCGACTCCGGCATGCCGTTCACCAGCTGTTCGATCGACGCCCGCGCCGCGGCGGTGTCGATCCGCGCCGCGATCGCGGCCCCTCCCTCGACCCAGCGGATCGTGACGATCACGCTGCCACGGTTGAGTCGACGCCCGATTCGCGTCTCGAGCTCGGTCTCCAGCGAGGAGAGCTCGTCCGGAAGCCGAACGGTGGTCTTGAGGAACTTGTTGTTGACCGAGCGGATCTCGACGGAGAATCGCGAACCGTCGACTTCTCGGTGGGAGGCCCCGAAACCGGTCATCGATCGAATCATGTCACGGCTCTCGTGGGTTGATCCCGGCTCGTCGCGCGGACTCAGCCCCCGGCGGGGACTTCGGTCGGCGCGGCGGAGGCCGGATCGGTGTCGGAAGTGGTGACGGGTGCGGCCGGCGTGGTGGTGGCGGGCGCGGCGTTCGTCGCCGGGACGGGGGTCGCAGGTACGGTCGCGGGCGTCGTCGTTCCGGTGGACGCCGGAGGCG
>JAACEA010000379.1 GCA_009936695.1 Planctomycetia bacterium | reverse complement strand
TCAGATCGTGACCGAGGAGGTCAAGGCCGGCGACTTCGAGAACGCCTCGGACGTGGTCGCCGCCCTCGAAGCCAAGATGGCCGCCGCGATGGGTGGCATGGGCGGGCGATGACCCGAATTCGAGGCGAGCACGCCTCGGCTCAGGTCGCCTCGCCCGAATCAACCAGACGCTTCAACACGCTCGCCGCGGTCCTTCGGACCGCGGCGTTCTCCTGGGAATCCTCGGCGATCGCCTCGATCCGTGCACGAAGCGCTTCGGCGTCCGATCGCCCCGGCGATCGAAGCAGTGCGTTTCCAGCACAGACGAGGGCGTTCCGCTTCCACATCCAGAGCGTCGCTCGACGCGCCGCCGTGCCTTCCAGCGTGGTGTTTCTCGCAGCATCGTCCCAGCCGAGCACTTCGAGCAGCCCGAGGCCGTCACGGCGTGGTGCGTAGTCCGAATGGATCGAAAGCGGCAGACGTCGTTTCTTCCGCACCGAGTGAGGACAGACCTCCTGGCAGACGTCGCACCCGAAGAGCCAGTCGCCCGTCGACGCCGCAAGATCGGGCGCGATGTCGCCCCGGTGTTCGATCGTCGTGTAGGCGATGCAACGGTTCGCATCCACCGAGAACGGCGTGATCGCATCGGTGGGGCACGCGTCGATGCACCGGGTGCAGGTTCCGCAGGGGTCCCCGCCGGGGTGACGCGAAGGCGTCGGTTCGAGCCGAAGCGTGGAGACCACCGCCCCGAGCAGCAGCCAGCTGCCGTGCCCGGGCTCGATCAGGAGCGTGTTCTTGCCCACGAGGCCGAGCCCCGCCCGCATCGCGTGCTCACGCTCGAGAATCGGCGCGGTATCGACGCAGGGTCGAAAGGTCGCCGCGGGATGGTCGGCCGACAACGCCCTCGCGAGCTTGACGAGTCGACCCTTCAAGACCTTGTGGTAGTCGCGGCCTCGGGCGTACCGGGCGATCCGGCCGCGGACGGGACCGTTGGAATCGATCCGGTCCCGGCGTCCATCGTGGTATCGATCCGCGACGACGATCATCGAGGCCGCCCCCGGCAGGTAGACACCCGGGTCGAGCCGCTCCTCGAGCCGTCGCTCCATCCATTCCATCGATCCATGGCGGCCCGCCGAGATCCAGGCCCGAACCTCGTCGGCGTGACTGGAGGGCGACGCGTCACAGATCCCCGAAAGCGTGAATTCGAGATTTCGGCACGTCTCGAGCACCATCCGCGTCACATCGACGGGGTCGCCCCCCGCCCGGTCGGCGTCCCCCTTCACCGAAGGCCTACCCAGCGTGCGAGCCGCCCGGGGGGCACGTCCGGTACCAGGCCACCCGATCCGGTGATCGAAGCCGCGGCGGCATAGCCGCTTCGAGTCGCGCCCTCCATCGTCGCGGGCCAACCGGTGTCGCACCAGTCGCCCGCGAGGTACAGGTTGGAGATGCCGCGTCCACCGGGCGCGGGCCCCGGCCGCATCGCGTCGATCCCCGGCGAAGCCCGGAACGTCGCCCGCTTCTCCTTGACGCTTCGCACCTCGACCGGGTCGATGCCGCGACTCGCGGGCAACGCCCAGTGCAGATCCGTCACCACCCGGCGGGCGATCGTCTCCTCGTCGAGCCCCATCCAGTCGTCCGCGGCGCTGATGACCGCGTGCACGTGATGAAGTCCGGAAGCATCCACGCCCTTGTTGAAGAACCAGTGCGTGTCGCGATCAGGGAGCACCAGGTGCGGATACGACCTGACGTCGTCCCGCATCACCGGTCGATCGAAGAACAGATGGACGCCGAGGATCGGACTCGTCTCGAATCGATCGAGGTTCGACAGCCTCGGATCCGATGCCCGCATCGGTCCGGAGACGATCTTCGCCAGCCGATCGGGCGGGACCGTGCTCACGATCGCGGCCGCGGGCACCAGTCCGTCGTCGGTGACCACCCCGTTCGCGCGAATGCCGTCGAACGCGATGCCCCGGACCGAGGTTCCGAGCCGGAACGACCCACCGGCATCGCCGATGATCTCCATCGCCGGGTCGTAGAGGGACCGGAGGTCGCACGTCGCGAGCCCCATCGTCGCGTGCCAGCCGCCGGCGAGAAACCCCTCCTGGAACACCTGCATCGCATGATTCGCCGCGACCGCGTCGCAGGGCAGGTTGCAGGCCCCCACCACCACCGGCTCCCAGAACAGCCGTCGCGCATCCGGCGACTGTCCCACTTCGTCGAGGAACGCCCCGAACGAACGGTCCGCCCATGCCTCCCGACCCGCGAGCCCCATCTTGAGAAGACGCCGCATCGCCTGACCCACCAGGATCTTGGTGTCCGCGGAGAGCAGTCGCATGCGAAGGAACGAGGGACCGAAGTGCAGCGGGGCCGGCAGGAAGGCCGGCCGCATCCGATCGGGCCGTCTCGGTGGATTGGCCCACCACGTCTCGGGATGCCATTCGATGCGGTCCGCCACCCCGAGCCGTGCGTAGAGATCCAGGACATTCGAACAGCACCCCATGACGACGTGCTGGCAGTTGTCGAGCACTCGCCCGGAGCGGGGATCCTCGAAGCTCGTCGCCCGACCCCCGAGCTTTCCCCGGGTCTCGAGGACGACCGGCTTGAAGCCCGACTCGGCGAGACGGATGGATGCCGCGATGCCGGCGACACCTCCACCGATGACCACCACCCGCTTCAAGACGCGACTCCCCGGGCATACCGACGGGCCCGCCAGGCGATGGCCATCTTCCGGATCGACCCGAGACCGACCCGCTCCCGGACGATTCGACTCGGATCGCGTTCGATGCGTCGCAGCAGTTCGTGATAGATCCGCGTCATCGCCCAGCTGGTCGCCCGGCATTCCTCGCTCAGATGGGCGTCGAGGCCAGCCGAGGCGCGGAAGTATGCCTCCGCATGCGCCACCTGACCGCGCACGAAGTCGTCGCACCGGGCCGCATCCCGCCACGAGATCAACGCATCGAGGTCGAGGCCCGCGGCCTCCAGTTCGTCGGCGGGAAGGTAGGTTCGCATTCGCCCGTGATCCTCGCGCAGATCGCGGATGACGTTCGTCAACTGGAACGCCTTCCCCCGATCGACCGCCATTCGTTCGACGTCCGGGTCGCCGTCGTGCCCCCAGATCCGAACGCAGATCAGTCCGACGGTCGAGGCCACCTGCCAGCAGAAACGTTCGAGCACGGGCCGGTCGGCGCAGGTCGTCCAGTCGAGATCGGCGTCCTGACCGTCGATCATCGCGTCGAACGGCGCTCGCGGGAGCGCGTACCGCTGCACGGTGTCGCCGAACGCCCGCCACCGCGGATCGGGGTCGGTCTCGCCGAGGAAGATTCGATGCGTCCGGACTCGAAAGGCATCGAGGTCGAGGCGACGGACGTCGAGCGTCGCACCTTCCTCGTCGGCGATGTCGTCGGCCTCCCGCATCCAGGCGTAGATCGCGTAGAGCGCCGAACGCTTCGGCTCGGGCGTGAGTCGAAGTCCGTACCAGAAGTTCCTGGCCCGGGACTTCACGATGCGGCCGCACGCGTCGTACCCGCGAGCGAGATCGAGGTCGGGCGAGGTCATGCCAGGGCCCCCGTCTTCGCATCCGTCCGCCGGGCGGAACGGGTGTTCACCCAGGCCCGGAGCACGATCGCGAGCTTGCCGGTGAATCCGAGCGTCGGACGGTGCAGGACCGTCTCGTAGTCCCAGTCCTCGATCGACCGGAGCACCCGCGCTCCCCCGTTCGCGAGCACCTCGATCACCGGCGCAGCCCTCGGACCGAGCGACGCCGGCAGCGACCCGCCCGCTTCGAAGAGGGACCAGGTCCGATCGACGCAGGTACGAACGAGTCGACGCGATTCCTCGAGGAACGTGTCGTCGCAGGCCCACCCCTGTTCCGCGGTCCGACGGAATCGGGCTTCGAAGTCCTCGATGTCGATCGACTCCCGCGGGATGTAGATCCGATCGCGATCGAGCAGATCTCGTCGCAGATCCTGCCAGTGGTTCGTCAGCTGCAGCGCCGTGCAGATCGCATCGGAGCGTTCGAGCTGGCCGGGCGTCGCGGATTCGTCGAGCAGCCGGAGCACGATCCGGCCGACCGGATCCGCGCTTCGACGGCAGTAGTCCAACAACCCGTCCCAGGTCTCGTATCGGTCCACGGTCTGGTCCTGCTCGAAGGCGGAGACGAGATCCTCGAACGGCCTTCGGTCCAGCTGGAAGCGATCGATCGTCGGGGAAAGGGCCCGAAACACCCAGTGACGCGGTTCACCCGCCCACGCCGCGTCGATCTCCGACCGCCACCATGCGAGGAGTTCGAGCGCCCGTTTCGGATCCCCGATCTCATCCCCGAGGTCGTCCGCCGTGCGACAGAAGGCGTAGACCGCCGCGAAATCGTCGCGGACGTCGCGGGGCACCAGTCGGGTGAGGACCGAGAAGTTCTCGCGATGCGAGCCGGCGAGCCGCCGGGCACGCGATCTCGCCTCGGCCACGGTGACCCCCGACCACCCTGAAACCGGGGCGTCGGGGCCGTTGATCGCGAGATCGTCGTGGATGCGTCGGTCGGTCATCGCAGCGTCGAAACGGGGGGCTCTGGAACTCGCGAGTGTATCCGGATTCGGGTCCGCACCGCCCGAAATCGTCTTTCCGGGATCCGCGGACTGCTACCATCCGACACCCATGTCGTCGGTCCCGTCCGCACTCCAGTCGGCCTCTCCCACATGAAACTGATCCTCGCGAATCCCCGCGGCTTCTGTGCCGGCGTCAACATGGCGATCGCCGTGGTCGACGAGCTGCTCGAGCTCTTCCCCGACGAGACCATCTGCGTGTACCACGAGATCGTCCACAATCGGCACGTGGTCGATCGCTTCCGGGAGCAGGGTGTCGTGTTCGTCGAGTCGATCGACGAGGCGCCGGACGGCTCGGTGGTGGTCTTCAGCGCCCACGGGGTCAGCCCGGCGATCCGGGCGGAGGCCGCCGAGCGGAGGCTCGTCGCGGTCGACGCGACCTGCCCGCTGGTCACCAAGGTCCATGCGGAGGCGATCCGCTACGCCAAGCGCGGCTGGCAGATCGTCCTCGTCGGCCACGCCGACCACCAGGAAGTGATCGGAACCAGAGGCGAGGCGCCCGATTCGATCCAGATCGTCGAGACGCCCGCGGACGTTCCGCATCTCAAGATCGACGATCCCGAGAAGGTGGTCTACCTCACCCAGACCACGCTCTCCACCGACGACGCGAACGTGGTCATCAATGCGCTCAAGGCGGCGATCCCGACCATCAAGGCCCCGCCGAGCGAGGACATCTGCTACGCGACGACGAATCGCCAGAACGCGGTGCGGGCGATCGCGCCGGACTGCGATCTCGTTCTGGTGGTCGGCAGCCGCAACAGTTCGAACAGCGTCCGGCTGACCGAGATCTCCGAGAACGTCGGCACGCCGGCCCGACTGCTCGACGACAAGAGTGAAATCGTCGAATCGTGGTTCGAAGGGGTGGAATCGGTCCTCATCACCGCCGGCGCGAGCGCCCCCGAGGACCTGGTGAACGACCTCGTCCTCCACCTGATCGAGGTCCATGGCGGCGAAGTCGAACAGCGGGACATCGATCGAGAGACGATCGTCTTCGGTCTCCCCGGATCCCTGAAGCAGTTGATGCGAAGCCGCGGCATCGACCCGGGAGAACGAACCATCACCGTGGACGGTGCCGGCGATCTGGACCGACTCCTCGACGAACACGGAATCCCGCATCGGACCATCGACCTGACGATCGGCGCCTCGGAATGAGCGACGACGGGTCGACGTCGCCCGAGCGACGCGGATCGAGCATCTTCGACCAGGATCCGGATTCGCTCCGGCGGTGGGCGGTGGAGAACGATCTTCCTCGCTACCTGGGCGATCAGGTCCTTCGATGGGTCCATGAGCGGGGCGTGATCGATCCGAAGCTGATGACCGACGTCTCCCGCCTGGGCCGCGAACGTCTTCTCGAGTCCTTCCGATTCGG
>JAACEA010000378.1 GCA_009936695.1 Planctomycetia bacterium | reverse complement strand
GACGTTAGCATCAGGCGGGACGGATTCCCCGGGCTCGGGAACGATGCGTATCCTCGCCACGCTCTCACGCTTCGCATTCACGGAGATCACCCTCATGAACGACAACGACAACATCGAATCCGTGCTTCGTGAGGACCGTGTCTTTCCACCGCCCGCCGGGTTCTCGGAGTCCATCGGTGGCGCGTGGATCGCGTCGATGGCCGACTACGAGGCGGCGTACCGTCGCTCCATCGAGGATCCCGACGACTTCTGGGCCGAAGCGGCCCGGGAACATCGTTGGATCAAGCCATTCACCAGGGTGTTGGAGTGGAACTGCCCCGACGCCCGATGGTTCGCCGACGGGACGCTCAACCTCTGCGACAACTGCGTGGATCGACACGTGGACGAAGGACACGGCGACGAGACGGCGATCATCTGGGAGGGTGAACCCGTCGGCTCGGACGGCCCGGAGACCCTCCGCATCTCCTACCGGGATCTCCAGCGTGAGACCGCGAAGTTCGGCAATGCGCTGAAGGCGCTGGGCGTGGGCAAGGGCGACATCGTCACCATCTACATGGGCATGGTGCCCGAGGTGGCGATCGCGATGCTCGCCTGCGCCCGGATCGGGGCTGCGCACTCGGTGATCTTCGGCGGCTTCAGCGCCAGCGCGATCGTGGACCGGGTGAACGACGCGGACAGCAGGGTGATCCTGACCTGCGACGGCGCCTGGCGTCGCGGAAGCGTCGTCCCGTTGAAAGCCAACGTCGACGAGGCCTGCGCCAACCTTCCCGACGTCGAGCACGTGGTCATGCTCGAGCGATGCGGCAACGACGTCGAGCTCGTCGAAGGGCGCGATCACGACTGGGCCACCCTCGTCTCGACGCAGTCCGAGGACTGCCCCTGCGAGGAGATGGGGGCGGAGGACCTTCTGTTCCTCCTCTACACCTCCGGATCGACCGGAAAGCCCAAGGGGATCGTGCACACCACCGGCGGATATCTCGTGCACGCCGCACTCACCGCGAAGAACACGTTCAACCTCCGGCCGGGGCAAGAGCACGTCTACTGGTGCACCGCCGACGTCGGCTGGATCACCGGTCACTCCTACATCCTCTATGGAATCCTCCCGAATCGCGTCCCCTGCCTGATGTACGAAGGCGCCCCCAACGCACCCGACGAAGCCCGCTTCTGGGACATCGTGGAACGACACCGGGTCACGCACTTCTACACCGCACCGACCGCGATCCGGGCCTTCATGAAGTGGGGCGATGCGCATCCGGCGAAACACGACCTCTCGAGTCTCAAGGTGCTCGGCACCGTCGGAGAGCCGATCAATCCCGAGGCCTGGATCTGGTACCACGAGGTGATCGGTGGCGAACGCTGCCCGATCGTCGACACCTGGTGGCAGACCGAGACCGGCGGCCACATGATCACGCCGCAGCCCGCGGCCACCCCCACCGTTCCCGGCTCGTGCACGCTGCCCGCCCTCGGGATCGACGCGGCGATCGTCGACGACGACGGCAACGAACTCCCCAACGGCCAGGGCGGACTGCTGGTGATCCGCAAGCCGTGGCCCGGCATGCTTCGCGGGATCCACGGCGATCGGGATCGGTACGTCGAGACCTACTGGTCGCGAGTCGACGGGATGTACACCGCCGGTGACGCGGCCAACCGGGACGATCGGGGCTACTTCTGGATCATGGGTCGGATCGACGACGTCATCAACGTCTCGGGACATCGACTCGGCACGATGGAGGTCGAAAGCGCACTGGTCTCCCACCCCGACGTGGTGGAAGCCGCGGTCGTGGGATTCCCGCACGAGATCAAGGGAACCGGCATCGCCGCCTTCGTCACGCTCGCCTCCGGCGTGGAGGCCGACGACGAACTGAAGTCGACATTGAGAGCGCATACCGGCCACGAGATCGGCGCGATCGCGAAGCCCGACATGATCCGATTCACCAACGCGCTTCCGAAGACCCGAAGCGGCAAGATCATGCGGCGACTTCTCCGCGACATCGCCGCGGGCCGGGATTCCGATCAGGACACCACCACGCTCGAGGATCTCTCGGTGCTGGCGAAACTCCGCGACGACGAGGGGTGACCCGTCGCGGGGAGTCAGGTCGCCCAGGGCCGGGTGACCAGCAGAACGCCGACCGCCACCAGTCCGAGTCCGAGGAGTCGGACGCCCTCGATCCGGATCGCGGAGTACCCCGGAAAGCCCCAGAAGTCGCACGCCAGACTTCCCACGACCATGCCACCGACGAAGATGGCGACCAGCAGCCCCGCACCCAGCTGCGGCGCGGCGGTGAGGTGGGTGACGACGATCGTCGCGCCGATCACGCCGCCGAGGTAGGCCCACCAGGGAACGGTGCGGAGGGCGGCGATCCCCGGGAAACCGGCCCCGGTCCGGAGACTCAACACGACGAGAATCGTCGTGAGAATGATGACGTTGACGGTTCCATTCACCCATCCCGCCTGGAATCGGCTTCCGACCGCCTTGGCGGTCGTGGCGTTCAACCCCGCCTGGATCGGCTGCAGGAATCCGACCGCAAACACCGCCGCCAGGAGCAAGAGTCGCATGGAGATCTCCGAGAGTCGTACCGAAGCATCGGCCCGGAGTCCGGGCCTTCGTTCCTCACTCTCGCAGATTCTCCGAAGCGCGTCGACCGGGTCGGAACGACCTCAAGGACCGATCGGCTGCATCGTCCAGTCCGCGGAATCGGCGAGGTTCGACCAGCGCCGGAGATCCCGGAGTTCGTCGATCGTTCGAGTCGCCACCGCACCGTCGACCGTCGTGGTGATCGCGACGTCCTCGTCTCGGACCTGATGTCGGGGACTCACGAAGCCATGGGCCGCGGGATCGTCCGGGTCGTAGTCATCCGACCAGATCGGTGACGTCCAGGTGGGCGGGAGGACGCGGAAGAACCCCTCCTGCACACCTGAGAAGAGGGCCGGATCCTCGGCATGACTCGTCGAGAAGACCACGAGTCGATCCGGACGCCGGACCGACGAAAGACCGCGTGCGTAGAAGTCGCCGAAGGTCTGCCGCATGATGTCGCTGAAACCACCGTAGTTCTGATCGCCGCCGACGAAGACACTGTTCAACCCGAAGGACGGACGAACGCTGACCCGGTAGAGCAGATCCGCGGTGGGGCCCGAGGTGAGCTCCGACAGTTCGTTCCGGGCGGGGCCGCTGTAGAGGGCCGCGAAGTCATGACCGAGATACGGCGCGAGCCGCAACGGCCATCGCTGGGCCGCGACTTCGGCGGTGCTCGTGTCGATGAACTCACCGGCGGCATCACGAGCACGGAAGCCCGACGCGTATCCGGGGAGGATCGCGCCTCGATGGTCCATCGCATAGCTCGACCAGGCGATCCCGAGCGACCGAGCCGCCGCCATCTCGCTGCCTCGATCGGCGCCGCGACGTACCGAAGTCGCCGCGTGAATGACCAGGCCGACGAGCACCACGATCGCCAGAAGCGAGGTGAGGAGCTCGACGATCGTGAACCCTCGCCGCGCGGCGTCGACCGGGGGCCGAACGCCCGCGAGCCGGGAACCACGATGGAATTGGACACGCGTCATGGAAAGAGATGGTCCGTGGCCGGGATCCGCGGGGTGCAACTCGGACCCCGATTTCATGGAATTCTAGTCGATCCAGCGATCGTGAGGCGGAATTCGATCGGAAGAGACGCCCCCCCGAGGACCGTTCCAGATCGTCCTCATCGATCGCTGAGTCGACCATCCGCGTTCGTTGGATTTCGCGGATTTCCGCACCCGTCACGAACCGGGATCGAACCCTCTCGTAGGCGAACGGACGCTTCTTTCCATGCTTCCGCTTGATCGCCGGACGCCATTCCACGAGGATCGAACCGGATCCGTGGCTCCTTCTCCCGATGAATCGAATGAACCGAGAAACGACATGATTTCCGTTCGTGACACGCTCCTCGCCGGTGCCTGCCTGACCATGCTCGTCGCCGGTACATCGTGGTCGGATTCCTTCGACGCGGTGTTTCCGGAACCGACCTCCGATCGCTGGAACTACGGCTTCAACGCGACGCCCGGATCCCGTCCGGTCGCCTCCGTCTTCGGATACACGGGGACGCTGTACGAGTTCGACGATCGTGACGGCCAGATCGTCCTCGACTTCGACACCACGGCCCTCGTGCCCGCCGGCGCCGGTGCGGACCGGTACCAGGTCGACTCGATCGTGATCGAGGTCACGCTCGCCGATCCCCTCTCGGGCGGATACGACCCGAGTGTCGACGACTGGCGGACCCACCTCCCTCCCGATCATCCCCAGTATCTGGCGGACGAGGATCCCGGCAGACCGATCGAGCTCTTCGCGACCGGGTTCCGGAATGGCGTCTCCGCGGCCTCCTGGACGGAGACCACGGCATTCAGTCCGGTCGGCCCGTTCGGCGAGGGCGTGCGAAACGCGTTCGCCGCGGAATGCCTCCCGGGGGGCGGCCTCCGAGACGTCTCGAACTCGGTCGTGGATGGATTCACCGCGACGCCGCTCGCGATTGGGATCGCCGAGGGATCGGCCCCGGGGGTCGAACTCGCGGAAGGCACCGTGCTCCGGTTCGAGTTCGACGGGTCGGATCCGGCCGTCGCTCACTGGCTCGGGACCGGCCTCGATGCCGGGCGGATGCTCTTCTCCCTGTCCTCCCTCGTCGAGGCCGAACAGCAGGGTGGCGACTTCGTGGACCTCTACATGCGGGAGAATCCGCTCGTGATCGTCGGCGTTCGCAGCGCCGCCACCCTTCGGATCGTGGGTGAGATCACCGATGGATGCGCGATTCCCGGCGACCTCGACGGAGACTGCATCGTCGGTGGTGGCGATCTCGGAATCTTCCTCGCCTCGTGGGGGACCGCCGACCCGGCGACGGACTTCAATCTGGACGGCGTGACGAACGGCATCGATCTCGGGATCCTGTTGTCACTCTTCTGAAGCCGGATCGTGGTGAGGAATCCTGATTCGGAACGCCCCCGCGGATCCGGAGGATCGCGGGGGCGCAGTGTGGTGGACGGGTTGTCACGCTGCCCGGGCCCCACGCGATTCACGTGCGTGGCCGAGGCGACGGGTTGATCAAGTGGACGTGTCGCTCGCTTCAGGAATCGACGCGTCGATGAAGCATTCCGACCACGCGGTTGACCGTCGATCGTACCTCGTCGGGGTTCATCCTCAGTACGGCGGCGGTCTCGCCGATGCTCAGGTTCTCCCCGAAACGCAGGGCGAGCACGGCATGGTCCTGCGGCTCGAGCGATGCGGCCATCCGTGCCGCACGCCGTCGCACTCCATCGGTTTCATTGCTCTTCTTGTTCGGCATGACATCGTTCCCTACGACGCTGGGCCATCGGACGTTCCGGGAATTCTCCGGAAACGCCATGGCCGGATCGTCCGTGATCCGGCCTTCCCGCTCCCGGTCGAGTCCGCCTGCTTCCATGCGGGCGAAGTCATGGGCTTCACGGTGTCGGCTGACCTTCCCTGGTTCGCCGACCCGAGACAACCCGTCACCGGGGCGCTCCTCGCGATCGCTGCGTCCATGATCGCGACTACGAGGAACATCGACACAAGTCGCTCCGCGCCGCGATCTTTCGCCCGCGGACTCCCGAGGGGGACATCTCCCACCCCTTCGAACCCCCTGGACGGCGTTTCGAGGCCTAGAACGGCTCAACCCGCGATGGTGCTCATCTTGAAAACGGGCAGCAGAAGCGCGATCGCGACCACCCCGATCACCCCGCCGAGCACGATGATCGCAAGCGGTTCGAGGGTCACGGAGACCCGCTTCACCGCGACATCGAGATCCTCGTCCGCCGCGTCGGCGACCCGTTCGAGCACTTCCGGCAGGCGTCCGGCTCGCTCGCCGGCCGCGATCATCGCGCGGCCGCTTCCGGGAACCAGTTCCTCGACGTCGAATCCTTCCGAGATCCCGTCGCCGTTTCGAGCACGCTCCTCGATGCCGTCCCAGAAGCGAGCCCAACGGCGCCACGGACTCAGGCCCCGGCAGATGGTGATCGCATCGAGCAGCGGAACGCCGGCCTTCAGCAGGACGGCGAGCGTACGGGTCATGCGTGCGAGCTCCGCGGGTCGGATCACGGCACGAAGCATCGGCGCGTCGAAGTGGATCCGCTCGACGATCCGACGCACCAGCATCGTCTGTCGCGCGAACATCCCCGTCACGACGATCGCGAAGATCGCCGGCCCCCAGACTCGCCAACCAGTGGTCACGAATCGGCCGGTCGCGAGCACGCCTTCGGTCAGAGGGAGGTGGGTGGGAGGAGATGGGCTGGTCGAAGGCTTCGGTGGCTGGGGAGCCGCCGGGGCCGGCAGGGGCGGCAGCGGCTGAGGGGAGGGTG
>JAACEA010000377.1 GCA_009936695.1 Planctomycetia bacterium | reverse complement strand
GTCCGCATACTCTCGATAATTTGCACGCACATGGAATGGAATATCATCCGACCCCTTTGGGGCACGCCCATGCTCTGCCTTCCACCGCTCCTCAAAGATTTTCAGGCCCTTCTTCAGCCCCGCACGCCTCTCCTCCAGCTCGGCACGTGCGGGGTCCGGGGCCGGCGGGATCGCCTCCTCTGCCTCCACATCAGACCATCTGCTCGAGCGACGGCTTCGGCGGCACGTCGATCGCCTGAAGATCGAGCTCGAGATCCTGCCGACGCCGATGTTCCTCAACACCGACGAGGAGAATCGGTCGTGGCGTGAAACCCGCAAGCGCTGGTTCATGGCCGATTTCTACAAGCACCAGCGTCGGCGGCTCGAGATCCTGATGGAGGGCGACGAGCCGGTGGGCGGTCGATGGAGCTTCGACGAGGACAATCGGAAGAAGATCCCCAAGGCGATGATGACGGAGATTCCGACGATCCCCACGTTCGAGACGGACGCGATCGAGACGGCGGCCGGCGCGCACGTGGAATCGACCTATGCGGACCATCCCGGTCGACTCGGCGATCCGATCTATCCGACCACCCACGAGACCGCGGCGGCCTGGTTGCAGACGTTCCTCGAGCAACGGTTCACGCGCTTCGGCGACTACGAGGACGCCATCGCGGCCGGTGAGAACTGGTTGTGGCACGGCGTGCTCACCCCGATGCTCAACATCGGACTGCTGACGCCGGGGCAGGTGGTCGACGCCACGCTCGACCACGCCGCGAAGCACGACATCCCGCTGAACTCGTTGGAAGGCTTCATCCGGCAGGTGGTCGGTTGGCGGGAGTTCATGCGGGCGACGTACGTCGACCTCGGCGTTCGGATGCGGACCACGAATCACTGGGACCACCACCGGAAGATGCCCGACGCCTTCTACGACGGCACCACGGGGATCGAGCCCGTTGACGACGTGATCCGTCGCGTCCTCGACACCGGCTACTGCCACCACATCGAACGACTGATGGTGCTCGGTGGGTTCATGTTCCTCTGCGAGATCCACCCGGACGAGATCTATCGCTGGTTCATGGAGATGTTCGTCGACAGTTACGACTGGGTGATGGTGCCCAACGTCTACGCGATGAGCCAGAACGCCGATGGGGGGCTGATCACCACCAAGCCGTACTTCTCCGGGTCGGCCTACGTCAAGAAGATGAGCAATCACCGCAACGGTGACTGGAACGCCGTCTGGGACGGGCTCTACTGGCGATGGATCCTCGACCACGCCGACGAACTCGGCAAGAATCCCCGCTGGGCGATGATGTGCGCCACCGGAAGGCGAATGGCTCCGGAGAAGCAGGCGGCGCACCGCGAGAACGCCGAGGCGTTCCTCGCCGGGCTCGCCTGAACGGTGGTTCGAGCGTTCGTCCGGATTAGAATGAGGCCGCCGAGCCGCCACCATGTCGCCATCCGATCCCCATCCTCCCGCCGCAACCGATGCGTCCGGCGACGAGTCGCCGCCGCCGAGCGGTGCTGCGCGACAGCCTCGCCGGAAACGCCGGCGGAAATCGCGGTCGGGGGGCCGGGGCGGATCGGAACCGAGGAAGGCCGCGCCCGTCGCCCCCGCCGCGCCCGCGGAGGTCGCGAGGCTGAAGGCCATCGATCGTCGAGCCGGCGATCTGCCCGAGGCGCCGGCGGGCATCATCCGGCGTCGGCTGTCGGGCGCCCGCCGACTTCTGGACGAAGGCCGATCCGCCGGCAAGCCGCTGGCCGCCATCGAGCGTGATCTCACGCGGATGCTCGACGCCCGATCGGCTCGGATGCAGCGTCGACTCGACGTCACCTATCCGGCCGAACTTCCGGTGTCGCTCGCCCGCGAGGAGATCGCGGACGCGATCCGGGATCATCAGGTGATCGTGGTCTGCGGCGAGACGGGATCGGGCAAGACCACGCAGTTGCCGAAGATCTGTCTCGAACTCGGGCGGGGGGTCGACGGGCTCATCGGGCACACCCAGCCTCGACGGGTGGCGGCCCGAAGCGTCGCGGCCCGGATCGCGGAGGAACTGAAGACGCCGCTGGGTGAGGGCGTGGGCTATGCGGTCCGTTTCAACGACCGGACGCGACCGGGCACCCGCGTGAAACTCATGACCGACGGGATCCTGCTCGCCGAGACCCAGCGGGACCGGGATCTCGTCGCCTACGACACCCTGATCATCGACGAGGCCCACGAGCGCAGCCTCAACATCGACTTCCTGCTCGGCTACCTCAAACGACTGCTGTCCCGGCGACCCGATCTCAAGGTGATCATCACCAGCGCCACCATCGATCCCGAGCGGTTCAGTCGTCACTTCGGGAATGCGCCGATCGTGCAGGTCGGCGGCCGGATGCATCCGGTCGAGATCCGGCATCGCCCGATCGCGACCGATGGTGCCGATCAGGACGTCGACGAGGCCACGGTCGCCGGCGTGCTCGAGGCGATCACGGAGATCGACGCCAGTGGCCTGGGCGAGACGTCGACGTCCGGACGGCCCGACATTCTGGTCTTCCTTCCCGGCGAGCGGGAGATCAACGACGTCGCGGCGGCCATCGAACGCGCGAGCCTTCCCTCGACCGAAGTCCTGCCGCTCTACGCACGGCTCTCCAACGACCGTCAGGACCGGGTCTTCAAGCCGGGGCCGGAGCGCCGCATCGTCCTCGCCACGAACGTCGCGGAGACCTCGCTCACCGTGCCCCGGATCCGGGGCGTGATCGACGTCGGAACCGCCCGCATCTCCCGGTACTCGCCCCGGAGTCGCGTCCAGCGACTGCCGGTGGAGCCGGTGGCGCAGTCCTCCGCGAACCAGCGAAGTGGTCGCTGCGGTCGCGTCGCGTCCGGTGTCTGCATTCGACTCTACGACGAGGCGGAGTTCGCGAAGCGACCGGACTTCACCCAGCCCGAGATCCTTCGATCGAATCTCGCGAGCGTGATCCTGCAGATGGCGTCGCTGGGGCTCGGGGGTCCCGACGCGTTCCCGTTCCTGGAAAGGCCTTCCGCCAAACTGATCCGTGACGGGTACGAGACGCTGCGGGAGATCGGGGCGGTCGACCGTGCCGGCGAACTCACCACCCTCGGACGCCGCCTGGCCGAAATGCCGGTCGACCCGCGGATCGGGCGGATCGTGCTGGCGTCGATCGACGAAGGGTGTCTTCCCGAGATCGTGGTGATCGCCGCGGCGCTCTCGGTGCAGGATCCGAAGAACCGTCCCGCGGGCAGTGAAGGCGTCGCCGACCTCGCCCACGCACCGTTCCGCGATCCCGGGAGCGACTTCCTGTCGTTCGTCCGGCTCTGGCGGGCGTGGCGTCGGGCCCGCGAGGAGAAGGGGAGTTCGGCGATCCGAAGCTGGTGTCGTCGCAATCACCTCTCGTACCTCCGGATGATCGAGTGGGAGGACGTGCATCGTCAGCTCGAGGAGATCGCGGGCCGTTGCCTCGAAGGCGGCAGGCGGAATTCGGACCGCAAGGGATCGGGGCGACGCGTCCGTCTCCCGGAGGTCCGGGACGATCCGCCGACCGGCGCCGTGCATCGATCGATCCTCGCGGGACTGGTCTCGAACATCGGACACCGGACCGAAGAGGGGGACTATCGAGGCATCGCGGGGGCGACGTTCTCGATCTTCCCGGGAAGCGTGTTGCGGCGGCAGGACGCTCCGTGGATCGTCGCGGCGGAGATCGTCGAGACCAGCCGACGCTGGGCCCGGACCGTGGCCCGGATCCGCGGCGACTGGGTCGAACGCGTGGCCCCGCATCTGGTGCGCCGGAATCACTTCGAGCCTCATTTCGATCCCGAGACCGGATTCGTCGCGGCGTACGAGAACGTCTCCTTCGGCGACCTCGACGTGGTCGAGCGTCGGACCGTGCCCTACGCGCCGATCGACGTGGCGGGGGCCCGCGAGGTCTTCATCCAGCAGGCGCTGGTCTCGGAACGACTCGCGGGTGATGCGCCGTTCCTGGCCCGGAACCGCGAACTCTTCGAGCGGCTCGACCAACTCGGTGATCGCGGTCGGGAACTCGGTCCGCTCGCCGAGGACGAGGAGCGGTTCGCGTTCTACGACGCCCGGCTCCCGTCCGAGATTCACAACGCCGCGGCCCTGACCGCGTGGCGTCGGAAGGCCGAACGCCGGGATCCCGGGATCCTGGTGATGCGGGAACAGGATCTCGTCACCGACGTGCGGGCCGGACTCGACGAAGCCGAGTACCCGGACCGACTCCGCATGGGCGGGATGGACATTCGACTCCGCTACCGACACGAGCCCGGCACCGAGGACGACGGCGTTACCGCGATGATTCCGATCGAGCTGCTGGGCCGCTTGGAGGCGGCTCGGTTCGAGTGGCTGGTGCCGGGACTTCTGGTCGACAAGATCGAAGCGCTGATCCGCAGTCTTCCCCGGCGAGTGCGCACGCGATTCATGCCGATCCGCGAAACCGCGATCGGGGCCGCCGAACATCTGCCGTTCGCGGAGACCTCTTTGCTGGAAGCGCTGGCCGGCTATCTCGGCACGGTCGGCGGCGCCGCGGTTCGCGTCGGCGACTATCGGCTCGACATGCTCGAAGCGCATCACTTCATGCGTTTCGAACTGGTCGACGCCGACGGGCGGCTGCTGTCGAAGACGCGGAATTTCGCGACCCTGGTGTCGACGCACCGGGACGAGGCCCGGGTCGCGTTCGAGACGTCGATGGCTTCGCTCGAGTCCGGTGACGACGACGCGGCCCGGCTCGCGGCGATTCGGGATCGTCGAGACTGGGATTTCGGCCGGATGCCCGAGACCGTCGAGGTCGATCGCGGCGATCATCGACTGGTCGCGTATCCCGCCCTCGCCGACGAAGGCCGGTCGGTGCGGATCCGGGTGACCGACGACGCGGTGACCGCGGCATCGATGCACGTCGGAGGCGTTCGTCGGCTGCTCGCCCTGCAGGTGGGCGACGCCCTTCGGCATCACTTCGAACATCTCCCCGGTCTCGATCGACTTGCGATGCTTCATGCGCCGCTCGGTTCGGGCGAGGGCTTCACCGCGGACCTCGGCGATCTTGCGGTCGCCGTCGCGATGGAGCGAGGGGGCGGGGCGGCGGCGGCGGCCCGGACCCGCGATCGCCTCGCGTTTCTCGACCTTGACGAGGCGGTCCGGCGTGATCTCTGGCCGTCGCTCGAGCGGGCTTGCGATCTCGCGGAGCCGATTCTTCTGGCCCGGCAGGCGACGCTCGAATCCCTCGATCGACCGACGCCCGCGGCGTGGCGGGGCGTCGCGGACGACGAGCGGGCGCATCTCGACCGACTGGTGGGGACGGGTTTCCTCGGCCGCGTCCCGCCGGCGCGGCTCGCGGAGATTCCCCGATACCTCGAAGCGGGACGCCGTCGACTCGATCGGCTCCGGGGCGACGGTCTGGAGCGTGATCGCGGACGGAGAGAGGAACTCGAGGGTTGGATCAGGCTCTGGGAGGGCCGGCGTCGCCAGCTCGACGGACTCGGGCGGATGGACCCGAAGGTCGATGACTTCGGATGGCTGCTCGAGGACTATCGGGTGTCGCTCTTCGCCCAGGAGCTTCGGGGGAACGCGAAGGCATCCCCCGCGATCCTCAAGGCCGCGTGGCGTTCGATCGTCGATTGATCGAACGCGTTGAAGCGCCGACACGCGGCGATCGCGGGCCGAGCCGGCATCATCGATGCGTCAGCCGTCGCGCTTCGCCATCGCCCGTCCGGCCGCGGCGATGAACGCCTCACTGGGCAGTCCCCACGGGCGGAACTTCTCGATCGTGCCCTTCTCCTCGCTGAAGAGGAGTCCTCGGTTTCCGCCGAGATTGCTCGCGGCGGGCGAGTCGATGAGGGTGCTGGAGTCGGCGGAACCGACCTGGAACATCGCCCGTTGGTCGAATCCGCGCATCGCCTGGCGATCGACGCATCGTTCGAGGGTCGCCACCGTGTCCGCCCAGGCGAACACGAAGATTCCGTGTTCCGGTCCGTCCTTGAGGAGCGAACCGAAGACCTTGTCGGGGGTCGGCGGGGCGTCGTCGTCCATCGAGAACCCGAAGTCGTCTTCCGCCCGCCGCAGCGATCGGAACCGCTGGAGTCCGTGGACCAGGAGCAGAATCGGGGGTGCATCCGTCTGGTCGGCCTCGATTCGTCGGGCGAGTTCCCCGCCGAGCTCGAGCACCGCGTCGCTGCTGTCCCGGAACCCGGGAACTCGAACCTCGTGGGGCAGATGACCGGCGACCATCTCGAGGTATCCGGCATTGGGATCGTCGGCCGCGGTGCCGTCGAGCACGACCGCCGAGAAGTCGTCGGTGCGATGGGCGGCGGCGGCCGAGACGAGTGCGGCCGCGGAGATCGCGGCGGCGGACTCGTCCTGCTGGCCGACCAGGACCACGTTGGATCCCGACTGGCGACGAAGCAGACCCGCGGTGGGATCCTTGATCGCGACCGCATCACCGAGCCAGAGCGGGATGGTCCCGGGGCGCGATTCTGGAACCGTCTCGATCGCGGCCCGCAACGGGGCGTTGGCGGGAAGCGAGGCGGGCGCGTTGCCCTCGAAGACGATGCACGGACGACGGGTGTCGGCGGGCCGGTCCTCGGCGAGTCGGGCGACCTGCTCGAGGTAGCCCTCCCGGACCTCGTCCGGAAGCCAGCACACCTGGAACGGACTGTTTCCGTCCACCAGACCGCCCTGATCGTTGTAGATCGCTTCGCCCGGACGAGCGAGGAGCCTGGCGGCGACGTTGTCGTCCGAGAGGATCATCATCGAGTCCTGCTCGTTGCACTGCAGGGCGATCCGCACGCCCATCTGGCCCATCGTCGATCGATGGAGCGAGAAGGCGCCGCCGAGCGTCTGCGAGCCCAGCAGCACGTGCATGCCGAAGGCGCGACCCTGTCGGACGAGTCGGTCGAGGAGGGTGCCGGACTCCTGGCTGACCCGATCATCGTCGACGAAGAGCTCCTGGAACTCGTCGATCACCAGCAGGACCCGCGGCATCGGGACGTCCGGGCGTTTCGCCCGCCAGCCCGCGAGATCCTGCACGCCCTCGGCGCGGTAGGCCTCGCCGCGTTCCTTGAGCTCGTGATCGAGCCCCTGGAGGACGGACAGACCGAACTCGCGGTCGCTCTCCACCGCGACCGCGCGGGCATGCGGAAGCTTGTGGGTCGCATACGTCTTGAACTCGACGCCCTTCTTGAAGTCGACGAGATAGAACTCGACCTCGTCCGGCGAGTACCAGCAGGCGAGGTTCGTGATGAAGGCGTGGAGCAGGGTCGACTTGCCCGAGCCGGTCTTGCCCGCGACCAGGGCGTGCTGGGCGGTGCCGACGCCGAGTTCGATCGTCTGGAGCCGGGTGGCGCCGGCGCGACCGAGGGCGACCGAGACCTTCTTCTCCGTCGAGCCCGTCCAGAACTTCTCCCGGGGAGGTGCGATGGTCTCGAAGGGGACTTCGACCTTGCCGGCATCGAGCGCGGCACGGCCGACGCGGTGGGCCATCTCGATGAGAAGATCGTCCGGTGGTCCGGTCGCGGGTTCGAACTCGAGGTCCTCGAGTCCCTCCGCCTCGAACCGCATTCCATTCCGGGTGGACCGGATCGTGACCGCTTCGCGATCGATGTCGGCGACGTCGAACTTCTCGGGGACCTCGCCCCGACGATCGCGGAGGATCAGGGTGAAGACGCCGCAGCGCGGTCCGCTCTGGAGGATGCTCGCGAGCCGGCGGGCGGATTCATCGTTGAAGTTCGCGGGGAAGTCGGCGATCACCAGGAATCGGTACGGCTCCGCGATCTCTCCGGCGGCGAGGTTGTAGGCGTCGATCGACTCGAACTCGTTCCGCAGGTACTTCTGGATCACCGTCTCCATGTGTTCGGTGATGTCCGTGAGCTTCTGCTCGATCTGTCTGGGTTCGGTCCAGATGCGTTCTCCGACCAGTCCCGGCAACTCGTCCTCGAGGTGCATGAAGCCCGCGAAGTTCTGGCCGAGGCCGACCGGATCGAGGATCGTGAATCGAGCCTTCCCCGGCGGCACCGTGGCGAGGATGCGGAGCATGGTCGCCCGGAGGAGTTCGAGGCCCTCGGTGCGGTGGTCCGGATCGACGTCGATCTGGAGGCTCGCGCGGGACGGGAGGGAGATCATCGCGGGGAGATCGAAGGTCGTGGGGTGGTCGGTCGCGAGCCGG
>JAACEA010000376.1 GCA_009936695.1 Planctomycetia bacterium | reverse complement strand
GTCGAGGAGAAGACCATCTCCTCGCGGCCCGCACCCACCATCAACTGCGCGTCCTCGGTCCCCTCGGCCCGGATCGATTCCAGCACGTCGTCGACGGTGACCACGCCCAGCAGTCGACGCTCGGCGTCGATCACCGGCAGAACCAGATACCCGTATTTCTCGAACTCCATCGAGACCGTGTCGCGATCGACGTCGGGGGGGATCGCCGCGACCTCGCGATCGCAGATGTCGGCGATTTGCTCCTTCGGCCCCGCGATGACCAGCCGTCGCAGACTCACGATGCCGACCAGTCGGTTCTCGTCGTCGACCACGAAGACGTAGTGCGTTTCCTCCTCCGCTTCCGCCTCGCGAATCGCCCGCACCGCCTCGGTGACCGTCATCTCCTCCCGGATCTTCAGGACGTCGGGCGTCATCAAGCCGCCCGCCGACGCCTCGTCGTACGCGAGGAGATGCCGCAGCACCGCACGTCCCGCATCGGACATCCGAGTGAGAACCGCCTCTTCCACCGGATCCGGAGACAACTGCAGCAGGTCCGCCGCATCGTCGGTCGGCATCGCCTCGATCAACGCCGCGGCATACCCCGGGTCGTCTCGGACGAGATCCTCGAGGACGCTCACCGCCAGTGGACCCACCATGTGGGAGAGCGCCTCTGCGGCGTTCGCGATCTCCATCTCCTCGAGCACGCCGGCCGCTTCGCCGCCGTCGAGCGTCTCGAGCGTGTCCGCCGCGTCCGCCGGATCCTGGGCCTCGACCGCCGAGGCGAGCACCGGGACATCGATGGTGTGTTGAAGCAGGCGGCGGACGTGGTCGTCCTCGGGACTCGTCTCCCCCGGATTCTCGATCACCGTCGATCGTCGCTCGCGGAGCATGTCCCCACCCGGGGGGTCCCCGGCTTCGAATTCGGGATCGGGAGGGTGGGCCATGCGCCGAGTGTACCCCGCGCGAACGACGTGCTTCGTCGTCGACCTTGCCAAAGCGAGCGGAAACGACGACGCTCCATGGATGCCGATCACGACCATCGATCACGCCGAGGATCCTCGCCTCGAGGACTTCCGGGACATCATGACCCGGGACGGGCGCGGCCCCGACGGTCGGCCCGGCGTGTTCATCGGGGAACAGCCGCTCGTGGTGGAAGCGATGCTCGACCGTCCCGGCCTCGTTCGTCGAATCCTCGTCGCCGAAAACAAGCGCGACTGGCTCGAACGGATGCTGGAGACGCGCGGCGACCCGGACGTCGAGTCGATCGTCGTGCCGAAGACGCTCCTCGAATCGACCGTGGGCTTTCCCATCCACCGGGGCATCCTCGCCAGCGGAAACCGCGCCGGCCTCGATGATCGGACGATGGACCAGATCATCCCGGCACCGGGCCGACCGACGACGATCCTCGTCTGCGAGTCGATCCGGAACATCGACAACATCGGGATGCTCTTTCGAGTCGCGGCCGCGTTCGGCGTCGACGGCGTGCTGCTCAGTCCCGACTGCCATGATCCCCTCTATCGCAAGTCGCTTCGCGTCTCCATCGGACACGCCCTGCGGATCCCGTTCGCACGAAGCGCCGACTGGCCGATGGATCTCGATCGCCTCGGCACCGCGCACGGTCTGTGGCGGATCGGGGCGAGCATCGAGGGAACCTCGACGGACGACGATCGACCCGTCTCCGTCGCGACCGATCGAGTCGCGGTGTTGATGGGAAGCGAGTTCGACGGACTCGGTCGGGTCGCGACCGACGCCTGCGATCGTCTCGTCCGGATCGCCATGGCGCCCGGCGTCGATTCCCTCAATGTCGCGGTCGCGGCGGCGATCCTGCTCGACCGCCATTCGACCGCCGATCGACATTGAACATCGCTCCGCTTCTTTAAACGCCGATGCTTCCGTAATTCCGGAACCTTGCGAGGGACGGCCGAACCCGCCTTGCAAGGGGGGCGTAGACCCCATTCGATCGGGTGTTTCACGTCGGCACCGACCGACCCCCCGCTCGCATCCAATCTCGCGGAACCGTGATCGAAGCCGATCCCGGCAGGCGCTATCGTGGCGCCGCCGCGTCCCCCAGCCTCCCCCGACAAGGAGTCCGATCCAATGCATGATTCCAATACCCACGGCGAGGCGTACCGCACCACGAAGCGTGGAGGACTTCTCGTCCTCGCCGCGCTCGCGGGACTCGCGGCGGCGCCGACCCTCCTGGCGGCCGACACCATCACATTCACCGATCCCGGAACGCGAGCCGGTGCCGACCTCGCCGCGCCGACGACGCTCTCCAGGGCGTTCCGTCACGTCGCGACCACGCTTCGTCCC
>JAACEA010000375.1 GCA_009936695.1 Planctomycetia bacterium | reverse complement strand
GTTGACAAGGACGATGAGCACTGTCAGACCACCCGCCCACGGCTCTGCGCTGCTAGCTGCGTCGGCAGCGGCCGAGAGCTTCTTAAGCGCCTCGGATTTCGACATGTTGGCAGTGATGGCTGAAGACGCAGTCTTGGCCTGCGTCATCTGCTCGCAGCCGTCTACGGCGTCGACGTAGTAGTACAGGATGAAGAAGACCCCGGCCGCGCCGGCCGCGACGCAGAGGTTCTGCACGACGAGTGCCGAGCGTACGACAAAGAGGCGCGAGTTGCGATCGACCCATGCCCCGATTCGCGCATTGAACAAGACGCCGGAGCCTTCCGTGACCGCGCCATAAATAGCCGCGAGGCGCAGCGTGTCCTTTCCGATGTCCATGATGAACAGAGCTACGCCGAACTCCCACATGCGCACGTCAAAGGCGCTCAGGAAGACGCTGTAAAACAGCAACCTCAAGTTCGGGTTGAAGAACCTTCCGGACTTCTCCTGCGGCTCCGCATCGCCGGTGGCGGGGGTGGCACTGGCGCTGGCGGTGATGTCTGTGACATCCTCGCCGCCGTCGTCGCCGTCGTCACGGCCGGGCGTCTCGCTGCCGACCTTCTCGTAGCGTCCCGAGGCGGACATGGCGCAGCTCTCGCGACGGCCTCGATTTTTTAGGGTTTCGAGAAACTGAAACGACGGCAAAAAAAAGCACCTCCGCCTTGATTGTTTTCGCGATTCTCTCCTGCCCCTCTTATGGAAAACGTCGCAGCCTTCCTCGGGGCACCGGTCCCCCCGGCGGTGTCGTCAAAGGCAGCGTCCATGTCATCTCCGCCGCCCTTGCCACCATCCGCACCTGGCGGCCCGGCGAGCGCAGCAGCAGCTGCAGGAGCAGGAGCAGGAGCCCCCGTCCCGGTCGAAACACGCTTCGAGGCTTTGAGAGTGAGTAGTGCCCGCAACCCCTTCGATTCACACTCCTCTTCCATCACGTCTGTCGTCTACTTTTGCATTACTTCCCGACCGGATGTGCGTGTGCAGCATCCCGCGAGAAAACACCAAACAACATGCACTACGCCGCGAAACATCCAAGATCTTTTCCTCCTCTACTACTACAGTACCTCATGTTCCCGTTCTAACCCGTTCCCCTGTTTGTCCACGTTCGCGTTGATCGTTCGTTTCACAGACCCACGTTGGCGGAGGGCTGCCTGCGATGACCGAGCGCGTGCTGAGATACGTGGTGGACGACTCGCGGGCGCGCCGTGGGCAAGCCGGCCGGGTGAGCCGCAGGGCCTTGGTGGCCTTCTTGGAGCGATTCGGTTCCCCCGGTGATGACCTGTCGAGCTTCCACATGGCGGTGAGGAAGGCGGCGCAGTCCTTTTTCAATCCGGAGGACGGGGCGCTCCTGCGGTGGTTCCACGGCGGGATCAGCCGTGAGGAGGCCACGGATCTCCTGCTGGCGAGGGGCATCAGTGGCGGCTTCCTGGTCCGTTGGGGACGCGGCCGCGGTGCGCTGGCAGTGAGCTACCTCAAAAAGAAGGCGGGGGGGGACCCGGCGGCTGCTGGCGAGGTGAATCACGTGCAGCTCCACAACATCGGGGAGGCCGGGTTTAGCCTGAAACCGAAGGACAAGACAGATCCGGCCACGGACCAGATCTTTGCTCATGTCCGCGCCTTCCTGGTCGCCCACGCGAAGAAGTTGAGAGTGCCCATCGCCGGGGAGCTGTACGAGAGCTTCTTGCGACGCGAGGCCGGGAGCAGAGGCGCGGCCCCGCCGATGCCCTTTGCGGCCGAAGGCGGCCGCTTCGACGACGACGTGGGTCAAGCGGCGGGAGCCGCGGCGGCGGCGGCGGGAGCTGTGGCGGCGGCGGATGGCGACGGCCGAGATGGCTACGGCCACTTTGACCCAACTAAGGAGGAGGAGGACGGCGGAGGGCTATTTGCATCGCGAAGGCCACTCGGGACAGGCCGAGAACGAGGTTGAGCAGCACCCCGAGCATCGCGGTGACCGCGGCGATCGCGACGACCCAGCGGACCCAGGGCGTCTCGAGCATCGCCGCCGCGACCTCCAGCGGCGCCGCGGTCGCCTGCGTCACCGCAGCGAGACCGTCGGCCCCGAGCAGGCCGATCGCCACCACCGCGACCAGCAGGTAGAGCGTCGCCGACACCGCCAGCGTGATCCCGATCGCGCGGGGAATCGTCCGCCGCGGCGACCGCACCTCCTCGCCAAGCGTCGCGATTCGACCGTATCCGGTGTAGGCGACGAACATCAACGCCGTCGCTTCGAGCAGGCCGATGCTCCCGTCGGCGAACGAGAATGAACGCATGCCTTCGATGACGGGTTCGATCGAATCCCCGTTCGGCCCCGACATCCACGCGAACCCGGTGGCGACGAACGCGAGCAGTCCGCCGATGGTGACCGACACGATGATCGCGTTGACCAGATTCGCCCGGCGGATCCCCAGCGCCACCACGCCCGTGAGGAGGACCACCGCGGCGATCGCGACCGGCATCACCCACTGCTCGTTGCGGATCACCGACGCGTGGAAGAGATGGCTCGCGAATCCCAGCGCGGCGGTCGCCGCCGAAGCGGACTTCGCACAGAGAAACATCCAACCCGCGATGAATCCGATCCGCGGCCCCAGCAGCAGGATTCCGTACTCGTACGTTCCACCGCTCACCGGATGCTTCGCGGCGAGCTGGGCGCTGCTGGCGGCGTTGCAGAACGCAAGCCCCCCGGCGAGCACGATCGCGACGACCACCATCGATCCGGCGATCCCGCCCGCGATCCCGATGCCCACGAACACCCCGGTGCCGAGGATCGAACCGAGCCCCAGCAGGACCGCGCCCCCGAGCCCGACTTCGCGTCGAAGCTTCGAAGCCACCGAAGGGTCGTCTGCGGTTCTCGTTGCTCCGGGTTCCATGGGGTGCAGAGACTACCCGTTGGCTGAATCACGGGCCCGCGGAAGGTATGGTGGTGGCACGGAGCCGAACATGCGTCACGCAACCCTGATCGCGTCATTGCTTCTCGCCGTCGTCACCCACGCCGTGGCGGCGCCGCCGTCGAAGGTGGCGAACCCCGATTTCACCAAGGGCGAGTCGATTCCCGAGGGTGCGACCCACGACTGGAACCTCGGTCCGACCGGCGCTCGAGGCTGGATGTACAGCAACAGGCTGGAGACCAGCGAAGCCCGTCAGATCATGGTGACGACCGTCGAGGCGGGCTCTCCCGCCGAGGGCGTGCTCCAGCCCGGCGACGTGATCCTCGGGGCGGGCGGACGACTCTTCAAGAACGATCCTCGAACCGAGTTCGGACAGGCCATCGGGCTGGCCGAGAAGTCGAGCGGCCGACTCGTGCTCATCCGCTGGCGCGACGGCCGACGCACCCGCGTGGCCGTGAAGCTCCCCACCTTCGGTCGCTACACCGCGACCGCGCCCTTCGACTGCCCGAAGTCGACGAAGATTCTCGAACAGGGATGCGAGGCGCTCGCGGCGAAGATGGCCGCGAATCCCGGGAAGGGCTCGCCGATCGAGCGGTGCTACAACGCCCTCGCCCTTCTCTCCAGCGGCAACGAGGCCTATCTCCCGCTCATCCGCCAGCAGATCGAGGCGTTCTCGACGTACTCCGATCTCGAGGAACGACGCGGCCTTCATTCGTGGTGGTACGGACCGATCAACATCCTGCTCGCGGAGTACGTGCTCGCGACCGGGGATCGGACCTTCATGCCGGCGCTCGAACGGATCACGGGCGAGATCGTCGCGGGCCAGAGCGAAGTCGGCTCGTGGGGACACCGGATGGTCCAGGCCAACGGGCGGCTCGCCGGATACGGAATGATGAACGCGCCCGGTCTTCCCCTCACGATCTCGCTGGTGCTCGCACGAGAGGCCGGGGTCGAGAACCCCGACCTCGACGACGCGATCGAGAAGAGCGCCCGTCTCATGCGGTTCTACGTCGGGAAGGGAAGCGTTCCCTACGGCGATCACCATCCGTGGATCGAGACCCACGACGACAACGGGAAGAACGGCGCTGCCGCGGTCCTCTTCAACCTGCTCGGGGACGCCGAGGCCACCGAGTACTTCTCGAGGATGAGCGTGGCGTCCCATGGAAACGAGCGGGACAACGGACACACCGGAAACTTCTTCAACATGCTCTGGGCGATGCCCGGCGTCGCCTTGTCCGGCCCGAACGCGAGCGGTGCCTGGATGGAGGAGTTCGGCTGGTACTACGACCTCGCCCGCCGGTGGGACGGAACCTTCCAGCACCAGGGGCCGCCGCAGGCGAAACCCGACAGCTACCGGAACTGGGATGCGACCGGCGCGATGCTGCTCGCCTACGCCCAACCGCTCGGCCGACTCCACCTCACCGGCCACACGCCGAGCACCGCGCCCGCGGTCGATCGACGCACCGCGGACGATCTCGTCGCCGACGGACGGGACTGGGGATCGCGGACCCGGTTGGCGACCTGGTCCGAGCGACCCGACCGGCAACTGTTCCGCAATCTGGAGAGCTGGTCGCCGGTGGTGCGGGAGCGGGCGGCGATCGAACTCGCCCGACGCGACGGCGATCCGACCGCGACCCTCCGAAAGATGCTCAGGCGAGAAGACACCTACGCCCGCCTCGGCGCGTGCCAGGCCGCGATCATGCTGCAGGGACGCGCCGCCCCCCTGGTCGAGGATCTTCGGGCGACGCTCGAATCCGACGATCTCTGGGTCCGGGCCAAGGCCGCTGAAGCGATCGCCGCGATCGGCGGGCCCGCGATGCCGGCCCTGCCGGATCTGCTCGCGATGCTCGCGGAACCCGCCGCCGCGTCGGATCCGCGACGCATGGAACAGCGATATCTCTGCTTCGCCCTCTTCGATCGACGGAACGGGATGCTCGGTCGATCGCTCGAAGGGGTCGATCGAGATGAACTGTTCGCCGCCGTCGCCGCAGGACTCCGAAACGAGGACGGTCGCGCCCGCGGAGCGATGGGCTCCGTGTACAAGAACCTCTCCTTCGAAGCGATCACGCCGCTCCTTCCGGCGATCCACGACGCCATCGTCGAACCGGCCCCGAGCGGGATCATGTTCGCCGACGAGATCCGCCTCGCCGGACTCGATCTCTTCGCGGAACACGGGATCGAAGAGGGCGTTCCGTGGTGCGTGACCATGATCGATCCCGATCGCTGGGGCATGGGCAATCGGATCGAGCGCTGCCTGAACGCCCTCCGCGTCTACGGAGGCGCCGCACGCTCGCAGATCCCTCGACTGAAGGCCCTCCAAGCCGAACTCGTCGAGCGTCGATGGAATCCCGAGCGACTGCAGAAGATCGACATCCCCGGTCGCATCGTCGAGCTCGAGAACCACGATACCCCGCCCGCCCTTCGCCGGATCCAGGAGGTCGCACCCGCCCGGGCGGGTTGAGCGGCGCCCATCGGGCATCGCCGAATTCGCGATCGCAAGGAACCCATGTCCCCCATCGCACCATCCATTCCGAACACGTTGTTCATCGAGGTGTCCGGCGCCGGCATTCCGGAGATCGACGGCCTCTTCGTTCCATCCACCGCACCACCCACGGCGAGCGAATCCGGGACGGTCTCAAGCGTCGGCTACTGGAACGGGAAGATGGCCTGGGATCGCGCCGACGGAAAGGGCGAGCGACGCCCGTCCCTCTCCTATTCGAACAGCTACCGCTCCTGGCGGATCGCCCGCCTCGACGGGCACCTCGCCTATGACATCACGTGCGAGGACGACCTGCCGCCGACCGATCGGGAATGGCACGTCTACAAGAAGGGCGTCGCCCCCGCCCCCACCGTCACCATCCATCACTGCGATCCCCGGCAGCCCTGCCCCGAGCCCAACGTGGTCTTCGTGCTCGGCGGCCCCGGCGCCGGCAAGGGAACGATGTGCGAGCTCGCCGAGGCGCAACTGGGT
>JAACEA010000374.1 GCA_009936695.1 Planctomycetia bacterium | reverse complement strand
GTCGTGATGCATCGCGCCGCGGAGTACGTGGACGCCGGTCGATACCGGGAGACGATGGCGATGCTGTCGGAACCGGACGCCGACAGCGACTTCTCGACGATCCTCCTGGGTGGACTCGAGCGGGCCCCCGCCGGATTCCAGTCGATGGAGGGCGGCCTCGAACAGGCTGCGACCGAAGTCGTCGCGCGTCGGACCCGACACGTCGAGATCCTGAACGTGATCGGGCAGGTGAGCCCGATGGTCGGACTCTTCGGCACCGTGTACGGCATGATCCTCGCGTTCCAGTCGATCGTCGCGAGCGGCGGCAACGCCGATCCGGTGCTCCTCGCCGGCGGCATCGGCACCGCCCTGGTCACGACGTTCTGGGGCCTCGTGGTCGCGATCCCCGCCCTCGCCGGGTACGCCGCGTTGCGCGGCCGCCTCGACGCGAGCCTGACCGAGGCCATCTCGGAGGCCGAGACGATCCTGGAGAAGTTCAGGCCCGGGGATGCGGCATCCGACGCCCGTCTCCGCTCCGCATCGGAGTCGCCGGAACCGTGAGCGCCGTCTCGAAGCTCGACGTGGGCCGTCCGGTCCGCACCGGCGCGAACCTGACGCCGATGATCGACATGACCTTCCTGCTGGTCGTGTTCTTCGTCCTCGTCTCGCGGATCACCGCGGTCGAGCAGGTGCCGATGGAGCTTCCCGTGCCGCGGGACCCCGCGGCGGGCGCCGCGGATGAAGCGCCCCGCATCGTGGTCAACCTCGTGCACGACGACCGGGCGGACCGCCGGCGGGCGACGCTTGAACAACGGGACTTCGATCTCGACGTCGCCGGCATCGCGGCCCTCGAGACGGAGGTCCGGAGACGATTGCTCGAGACACCGGATCTGCAGGTCAATCTGCGGGCCGATCGGCGACTTCCGTACACGACGGTGTCACCGGTCCTCGACGCCCTCGGACGGTCTGGACGAGGGACCGACCGGGTCGACGGCGTCCGTGTGAATCTCGTGGTGATCGACGAGTCCGTCGTCGGACGGGAGGAGGACGCGTGAGTCACCGACGACGCCCTTCGACCGCGACCGGCCGACCGCAGAAGGCCCGGGTCGAACTCAACCTCACCCCGATGATCGACGTGGTGTTCCAGTTGCTCATCTACTTCCTGCTCGGAACGAGTTTCGCGGTCGGCGAGCAGACCTTCCGGCTCGACGTCCCGGACCGGGGGGAATCGATCGAGATCGATCCGTTCGAACTCGACGTCACCCCGGTCGTGGTGCAGGTCGCGGGTTCCGGTCGGATCAGGGTGGATGGACCGTGGGACGGACCGGTCCACGTCGACGCCCTCACCGCGTTTCTGGAAGCACGCCGACTGGATCGCGGCGGACTGCTGCCCGCGAATACCCCGATCCACGTGGACCCGCTTCCCGGGGTCGACTGGGGCGAGGCGGTCGAGGCGTTCAACGCGGCGGTCCGCGCCGGATTCGATTCGGTCGGGTTCATCGACACTTCCAGCGGAAACGCCCCCTGATGCGGACGACCGGATGCATCCTCCACCTCGGCGGAATCCTCGCGATGGCGTTCGCGAGCGGTGTCCTGGCCGACGCACCCCCGGACGATCCCGTCGCCACCCCTGCCGCGACCGCCACCGATGAAACCGGCGCGGGCCTCGAATTCGAGACGATCGAAGACCCGCTGCGTCGCGCCGATCGTCGCCTGACGCTCGCGGCGACGATCCTGCGGGAGGAGATTCCTCCTCGGGTTCGAACCCGCCTGATCTGGACGCCGTTCTCGCCCAAGCTCGCCGAGTCCATCCGATCACCGCTCGCTCGGGCCGGAAAGCTCGTCGAGGAAGCGTCATCCGACCTCGCGTCGACCACCGGCGCCGGACGCGATCGCCGCATCGCCCGGGCCATCTGCCTCGCCGCGACGCTCGAGACCCTCGAGATCATGAGCCGCCCCGGTCGGGATCGGATCGACTCGAAGACACTGCGGCGCCTGCATCGCGGTCTCGGCGACGCCGCCGAGCGAACCACCGACCTCGACGGGCCGACGCTCGCCGGCCTCGCGTTCCTCGCGCTGGTCGCGGAGGAGTCGGCGTCGACTCGTTCCCCCGCGACCCTCCTGACGCGGGTGCGCGAGAATCCCGCGGGCGTCGATGCACTCGAATTCGAGTGGCTGGATCGACTCGCGAAGACCGGCACCGCGACCGCGACGAGCAGGCTCGCCGTCGCTCGCGGCATGCTTCGCATCCGACGCCGCGACGCCGACCGCCTGCTGCTCGCCGCGATCCTGCTCCAGGCCGCCTCCGAGACGATGCCGATCGCCGAGGCGACCCGGACCGCCCTCGTCGAACTTCTCCGGACCACCGAAGAGAACCCGAGGATCCGACCCAGACTCGTCCGCGGCCTCGCGGGCATCGCGAGCGGACTGGATCGCGGCGACGACGCGGGCGGCACCCCACCGCTGATCGCCCTTGGTCGCGCGATCGAATTCGGCGAGGCCGGCGACCTCGCGATGGCGACGCGTCTCGCGAATCGGGCGTTGGACGCCGACAACGAGGACGTCGTGGTGGAAGCCCGTCTCGAACTCGCCAACCTGGCCCTCCGAGCGGATCGCGCCGACGAGGCGATCGAACAGTTGGTCGCCGCGTGCGAACTGCTTCCCGCCCATCCCAGCGGACTCCGCGCCGCGGAACTCGCGGCGCGGCTCGCCGACGCGGATCCCGACGATCGACGCCATGCCACCACGATCGGTCGACTCGCCGCCGCGATGCCTCGTCATCCCGGCCTCGATGATTGGATCATGCGGTCCGGAGAACGCGCGATGCGGCGCGGAGACGAAGCCGCCGCCCGCGACGCATGGAACGCGATCGATCGACGATCCACCCGTGGAGGACG
>JAACEA010000373.1 GCA_009936695.1 Planctomycetia bacterium | reverse complement strand
TCCCCCGGGAGATCGACGAGTCCGATCCAGTCCTCCGCGAGGGGATTTCCGGGAAGGATCGAGGCGACCGCTTCGACCGGGGCGCCGTGCGGAACGATGAGATCGCAGACCGCGTCGGGGATGCCGACGGATCGCGCGGTGCCGGTGTCGAGGATGGTGCAGAGCCGCATGTCGCGAGGATCCGGAGGAGATGGCGAGGGCCGTCGGGCGTGCGCCGCCTCGTTCAGTCGCCTCGATAGCAGCAGGAGCTGGTGCAGGTCTCCTGCACCCTGATCTCGTGAAGCAACGGGAGTTCGCCGGCCAGTCGGTCCCAGATCCACTTCGCGAGCATCTCGCTCGTCGGATTCTCGAGGCCCTCGACGTCGTTCAGGCAGCGATGGTCGAGGGCCTCCTCGACCGGGCCGATCGCCGCCTTGATGGTGCCGAAGTCCATGAGATACCCCGACTCCTCGGGCACCTCGCCTTCCACGACGACATCGACGTGAAAGGAGTGCCCGTGGAGTCGGCGGCACTTGTGACCTTCGGGAAAGGTCGGCAGCCAGTGCGCCGCTTCGAAGCGGAACGACTTGCTCAGTGATACCCGCATGGGGGAGTCGGGCCTCAGCCCTCGTTGACCCACTTCAGGCCGCGGCGACGGTCGCGGAGACGGCGAGCCTTGCCGATGCGGTCGCGGAGGTAGTAGAGCTTGGCGCGACGAGCGTCACCGTGTCGGACGACCTCGATCTTCGCGATGCGGGGGCTGTGCAGCGGGAAGATCCGCTCCACGCCTTCGTTCGCGACGATGCGGCGGACGGTGATGGTCCGGTTGACGCCCCGGCCCTTGTCGCCGATGAGGACGCCCTGGAAGACCTGGACGCGTTCCTTCTCGCCTTCGACGATCAGGTAGTGGACGTCGAGCGTGTCGCCGACCGAGAAGCTGGGGAGGGCGTCGTCGGCCTTGAGCTGGCCGGCGACCGCCGATTCGATGGTTTCCGTGCGGTTCATGAGTCCGAATCTCCCGGGCCGTCGCCCGAATGTTCCCCTCGAGCGGTCTCGCCGCCGTCGGGTTGCCGCGACATGGATCGTTCGACGTCCAGGGGTCGCGGTGTAGGGTCGAGAAGGTCGGGGCGGCGCCGTCGCGTCCGCTCGACCGATTGTTCACGTCGCCAGTCGGCGATCGCACCGTGATCGCCGCTGAGCAGCACGTCGGGGACTTCCCGATCGTGCCAGGTGCGGGGCCGGGTGAAGTGCGGGCAGTCCAGAAGCGGACGGCCCGATTCATCCCGGGTCGAGAAGGAGTCCTCGGCCGCGGAATCCGCGTGCCCGAGCACCCCGGGAAGCAGTCGAACGAGGGCGTCGATCAGCACCATCGCCGGCAGTTCACCGCCGGAGACGACGTAGTCGCCGATCGAGATCTCGAGCGGATCGAGTTCCTCGATCACCCGCTCGTCGATCCCCTCGTAGTGTCCGGCGATGAGGAGCAGCCGCGATTCGGCGGCCAGTTCCTCGACCCGGGCCTGGGTGAGTGGTTCGCCCTGGGGCGTGAGGAGCACGCGACGGGCGGGCGACGTCTCCGACGCCTCCACCGCGTTCACCGCATCCCACAGGGGTTCGCACATCATCACCATGCCGGGGCCTCCGCCGAACGGTCGATCGTCCACGGTGCGATGTCGATCCGTCGTCCATTCCCGGAGGTCGTGGAGGTGGTACTCCGCGGCTCCGCTGGACGCCGCTCTTCCGGGCATGCTGGTCGCGAGGACTTCGCGAAACATGTCGGGAAAGAGCGTGAGGACGTCGATGCGCATCGAATTCCGATCGCCGAGGCTTCACGCCGGCCGAGGAGCGATCACTCCGCGGCCGACTCCATGGAAACGGGCTTGTCCGAGTCGGGAGGAATGCCGTGGTGGTCGCGATGGTCTGGGGTGAGGTGGTAGGGACAGTGTGCAGGGCGTGCAGCGTGCGGCTGCGACGAGCGAGGAACTGATGCAGACGAACCACCTACAACGCACCGAGTTAATTCATTCATTCTTAAAGTATTTGGAGGTTGATGCATTAACTCAATGATAATTAATT
>JAACEA010000372.1 GCA_009936695.1 Planctomycetia bacterium | reverse complement strand
CGTCCGGCGATCGGCAGGCAAGGACGAGTCGGCGTCGCTCGTGCTCGAGGCGAGACACCAGGGTGGGATGCTGCTGGTCAAGGTCCATGACGACGGAGGCGGAATCGATCCCGAGGCGCTCCGGCGCCGGATCGTCGAACGCGGGATGGTCGATCAGGCGATGGCGGACCAACTGGACGGGGCCGAGCTCCATGACTTCCTATTCCTCCCCGGATTCTCGACGGCATCGGCGGTGACCGAGGTGTCGGGACGCGGGGTCGGGCTCGACGTGGTGCAGTCGATGGTCCACGAGGTCGGAGGCGCCGTCCGCGTCGAATCGACGCTCGGCGTGGGAACCACGTTCGAACTTCAACTGCCGGTCACTCGTTCCGTGGTCCGGGCCGCGTTGGTGGAGATGGATGGAGAACCGTTCGCGATGCCGCTCGCGCGATTGGACCGCGTGCTCCGGGTGCCCGCATCGGATGTCACCACGGTCGAGGGAAGGCGTCAGTTCCCATACGAAGGCGGCATGATCGGCATGATCCGGCTCTCGACGTTGCTGGAGTCGACCGGGTCCGAGGCGGATCCCGAGGTTGAGAGCGTGGTGGTGGTGGGCGACGCGTCGGCTCGGTACGGACTCGTGGTCGATCGCTTTCTCGGCGAACAGGACCTGGTGGTCCGACGTCTCGACGAGCGTTTCGGGCGAGTTCCTCACCTTGCTTCGGTCGCGATACTCGACGACGGCAGTCCGTTGTTCATCATCGACGTCGAGGACGTCTTGAAATCGATCCACCAGCTCCTCGGCGACGGTCGGCTGCGTGGGACCGGTCGGGCGAAGTCCGTCGCGGGTTCCGAAAAGGTGACGCGGGTCCTCGTGGTCGAGGATTCGATGACGGTCCGGGAGGTCGAGCGACAGATCCTCGTCCAGATGGGTCTGCACGTCGATGTCGCGGTCGACGGGGTCGACGGCTGGAATGCCCTGCAAGCCGGCTCGTACGATCTGGTGGTCACCGATGTCGACATGCCGCGGATGAACGGAATCGAATTCGTGACCACGCTCCGTGCCGACGAGCGATTCAAGCGGATTCCCGTGGTGGTGGTGTCGTACAAGGACCGTGAGGAGGACCGTCTCGCCGGCATGCACGCCGGGGCGGATGCCTATCTCACCAAGGGGAGTTTCCGCGAGGGATCCTTCGTCGAAACGGTCCGCGATCTCCTGGGGATCGACGGATGAGAGTCGCGATCGTCAACGATCTCCGGATGGCGATCGAGACCCTGCGTCGGATCGTCGAGATGCAGGACGGCGTCGAGCTGGCGTGGATCGCGATGGACGGTCGGGAAGCCGTGGAGAAGGCGAGTGAGGATCTCCCTGATCTGATCCTGATGGATCTGGTGATGCCCGAAATGGATGGTGAGACCGCGACGCGGATCATCATGGAGCAGAACCCCTGCCCGATCCTCGTGGTGACCGCATCGGTGACCGGAAACTCGAGAAGGGTCGTCAAGGCGATGGCGGCCGGGGCGATCGATGCGGTCGAGACGCCGACCTTCGGTCTCGATGGTCGATTCGCAGGAGACGGACCGCTTCTCGATCGGATCGAACGACTGAGGCGGGATCCATCGGGATTCTTCGGCGAGATCGTGGCGACGCCGCCCTCGACCACGAGGTCGGCCGCGACCGAACCTCCGCCGCCGGGGCGACCGTCGATCCTTCTGATCGGGGCCTCGACGGGCGGGCCGCAGGCGATTCGGACGGTCCTCTCGGCTCTCCCACGCCCCCTTTCGATTCCGGTGGTCGTGGTGCAGCACATCGACCATCAGTTCGTGAGCGGCCTGGTCCGCTGGCTTCGGGAGGTCACCGAGCACACGGTGATCGAGTCCTCGCCCGGTGCGATCGAACCGGGGGCGGTCGTCGTCGCGTCCACGACCGACCATCTGGTGCTGAACGATCACGAGTATGCTCACCGTCCGGATACCGAAGGCCGTCTCCACCGACCTTCGGTGGACGAACTCTTCGCATCGGCGGCGGAGACCTCGCACCGGGGGATCGCGGTGCTGCTCACGGGCATGGGCACCGACGGGGCGGTGGGCCTCGAGCGACTTCGGGCCGCAGGGTGGCACACCGTCGCCCAGGACGAGGCCTCGAGTGCGGTCTGGGGGATGCCCGCCGCGGCGATCCGCGCGGGTGCCGCGATCGAGACGTTGCCGCTCGAGGAGATCGGATCGCACATTGCTCGGCGGCTCGAAAGACCAGGAGAGAACAGATGACCGATTCAGAGAACGAACGTCCCAGCGGCATCCGGGTGCTGCTCGTCGATGATCAGGCGATGATCGGCGAGGCGGTGCGGCGCATCCTCGCCGCGGAGGAGGGCATCTCCTACGAGTACTGCCAGGATCCGACCAAGGCGATTGAGACCGCGAGTCACTTCCATCCCACGGTGATCCTGCAGGATCTGGTGATGCCCGAGGTGGACGGGCTCGACCTCGTGACGGCCTACCGGGAGGCGCCGGGCACCAGT
>JAACEA010000371.1 GCA_009936695.1 Planctomycetia bacterium | reverse complement strand
CTCGCGGCCGACGACCGGATGCCCGATGCCTATCTCGCACTCGCGGCCGCGGTGCTCGCCGAGATGCTCGATCAGGACCGCGACGGCGTACCCGACGACGCCGCACTGGTCGCGTTGCTGAAGGACCGCGACGTGGCGTGGCTCGCGATGCCCACCGATCGACGAGACTGGGAGCGACGCCAGCTTCCGCGACTGCAGCGGGTCCTCGGCTACGACATCGTGATCCCCGCGTGGTGGCTCGACGTTCGACCGGACGGCCCCGACCCGCGTGGCCGTGCCGTGACGGTCGAAGAAGTCCATCACTTCATCACTCAGTTCGGCCTGAGTCGTCTGCATCCCCGGATCTTCGGCGTCGAGGACTGGACGTCGGTGATCGCCCGGGAGACCGCCCGCGCGAAGTGCGTGTTCTGGCAGCACCCCGAGAACGACTGTCCCGGCCGCCCCGCCGAGTCCCCGGGCGACTGCAGCGATCCGAACTGCGACGTGGTCGAGTTCTTCCAGCAGGCGGTGGTGCTTCGTGCCGGCATGAAACCGGGTTGGCGCGGCATCGGTTTCCCGGAGACCGCCGAGGCGCTCGAGTCCCTGCTGAGCCCGGAGTTCAAGGCGGCGCTCGACCATCCCGCGCATCACCAGCTTCGACGCCCCCTGCGATTCGACTATCCCGTCGAAGCGATGGAGCGGACCACTCGGGGAGAGACCCCCGACGAACGCCGATGACCGCGCGGCGAGACCATCGGCCGCTCGCTTTCGCCAGCCCGTTCCGCCATTCGCCGACATCCATCGGCCCGATGGCGTGAACGAACGTTTTCGACGTCGATTGTGGGGTTTTCTCCCACTTGAGACCGTGCCGTTCGAGGCAGAAGATGCATCCATCGATCGAAGAACGCAACCGGACCTTTCCGGTGTCCTTCGACCGAACGAGAGACATCGACACCGTCATTCAGGGGTCACGGGATCCCGGCCGGCACGTCGAGCACAATCAACCCGCAGGAGTTTGAAAAGGCATGAGCATTCGATTCATCACCGCCATTGCTTCGGTCGCGACCATCGGACTGATCGCCGTGGCCGAAGAAACCGAAATCACCGCGACCGCCGGCGACGCCCGAATCCGGACCGTGGTCGATGTTCAGACCAACGAGGTCGAGGAAGCCGTCGTCGAACGCCTTGAAGGCGGCACCTGGACCGTCAAGGAAACGGCGACCGACGCGGTCGAGGACGTCATCGAAGAGGTGGAAGATCCCATGGCCTCCGTCGACTTCGTCGACTGCAACGAGAACGGGATCGACGACAGCATCGAACTGGCGGACGGCGCCCTCGATTCGAACGGGAACGGCACGCTCGACGAGTGCGAGTTCAACTACGGCGATCTCAACCTCGACATGGTGATCGACGGAAGCGACCTGTTCATCGTCTTCGGCTGGTGGGCCTCGCCCTTCCCGCTCTACGGCGATCTGAACTTCGACGGCGTGGTCAACGCAGGTGACACGGGCCTGCTGCTGGTCCGCTGGGGACCGACCCCCTTCTGATCGTTCGCAGAACGCCCTCGGGCGACGTGGATTGACCTCGGTCGAAAGAGCACGCCGCAAGGCATGACGATTGAGAGAGAGACAGGGCCTCGGGCCGGATCCTCGGATCCACCCGGGCCCTGTTTCATTTCGCATCCCCGGCCCCGACGACGCGGATTCGAATCGATCTCCGAGCCGCCGACTAGAATTCGTGCATGAAGAAACCGATCCTGTGGAACCACCTCGCGATGGTCCTGCTCGCGAGCTTCTCGACGACGGTCCTTTCAGCCGCTCCGGGATCGGCCTCGTCGCCGACCCCGATCGATCAACCGAAGTGGAACGTGAAGACCACGGTCGGTCCCGACGCAGCGACCGGCGGCTGGTTCCTCAACCTCGGCCGGACCGGAATCCGTGCCAAACTGCTCCCGGAATCCCCCACCGAGTTCCTGGTCACCTATGTCTTTCCGGATTCACCGGCCGCCGGCGTGGTCCGACCGGGCGATCGCATCGTGGGCGCCGCCGGACGCCCCTTCGAGACGCCTCACGTCTTCGGTTACGGCGTCGGCAAGTTCGGCTATGACGGCCCGATGCGGGATCTCGCGACCGCGATGGAACTGGCCGAAGCAGGACTCGGACGGCTGCCGCTCGCGATCGTCCGCGACGATCGACCGCTCGACGTCGATGTTCGCATCGGCGCTCCCTACGGCGCATTCGCCACCGGGTATCCGAAGAACTGCGACAAGACCGACCGAATTCTCGGGGAGACGATTCCGTGGATCGCCGAGCGACAGCGCACCGACGGACTCTGGAGCGCCCGTCCGCATCTCAACGCGTTCGCGATGCTCGCCCTCCTCGCGAACGACCGACCTGCGGACCGGGAGGCGATCGAACGCGCCGCACGGGCGATGGCCGCCGACACCGACGATTCGATCGAGTATCAGGGACTCGATTGCTGGAATTACACGCTCTACGGCATCTGTCTCGCCGAATACCACCTCGCCACGAAGGCCCCGTGGGCGCTCGACGAACTCCGGGAGATCGATCGCTGGCTCCGCGCGGCGCAGATGGAGAACGGCGGCTGGGGGCATCGGCCCGCGAATCGTCCGGGCGGGAACGGCTACGGCGCCATCAACATCCTGACCATGCAGGCGAAGATCGCCTGGGCCCTGATGCGGGAATGCGGCGTGGAGATCGACGAAGGCCGCTTCCGACGCGCCCACGACTTCGTGGTCCGGGGCACGGGGAGGAACGGGTACGTCTGGTACGCCGACAGCGGCCGCGACAACCAGGGATACGCGGACATGGGACGCACCGGCGCCGCGGCCCTCGCCCATGCGATCGCGGCCGAACAGCCGGGATATCGGGACTACGCCCTCCGGACCGCTCGCTGCATCGGCGAGCATCCCGACACCTTCAGCGACACCCATGGTTCACCGATCCTCGGCATGGTGTGGACCGCCTTCGGCGCCGCCGCCGATCCCGAGGCGCTCCGCGCCCTGCTCGATGAGAACCGCTGGTGGTTCAGCCTCGCCCACTGTCCGGACGGCTCGTTCTACTACCAGATGAACCGCGACAACAACCCGCAGGACTACACCGCCGCCCCCCGACTCTCGGCGACCGCCGCGACCGCCCTGATCCTCTCGCTCCGGGATCGACGCCTCCGCATGATGAACGTCGAGGTGACGGCGGATCCCGGGGCTTCGGAAACGGGCTCATGATCTCGACGGTGTATTCCATGATGTGCGGATCGCTGGTCCTCGCGCCGATCCTGATCGTGATCGCGATCGTGCTTCTGGCACGCAAGCGGTTCGGCGCAGGAATCCTCCTGATCCTCCTGTCCGCCGCGGCGTTCGTCCTGGCCCTTCTCCCGATCGGGGTCTACCTGGTCAGGGTCGGCCCGAGTTCTCCGGGCGATGCCAATCCGGTGAACATCGTCGATGACTTCGTGCTCGCGCAATACGGCGGCGTGTGGACGCTCGAGTCGACGAAGAATCAGACGTCTTTCGAGACGTTCGACCTCATGGACATCAACGACGAGTTCATCCTGCTGGTCGAGGGCGATGAGACCGCACCCACCTCGATCCGCCTCGTCTCCCGGCGCTCCGGCGTGGCCCGACCCTCGTCCTTCGACGCCCTGCCCGACCCGGTCGACGTCGAACGGTGGCTGGCCGCGGAAGGCGGCCCGCCGCTCACCGACCTGGGGACGCCCGAGTCGTTCCAGTGGTCATGGGCGCTCTTCGGTCAGCCCTGATCGTCGATCCTGACTCGCGCAGCCTCTCCATCGAACTCGATCGGCCAGTCGCGCGGCGTGGCGAGCGCCCGCTCGAGTCGGCGTTCGTAGTCCTCGGCATCGATCTCCACGACCCCGAAGCGATCGAGGTGGTCGTTGCGGAACTGGACGTCGAAGAGCGAGAAGTCGGCCGACGCGAGGGTTCGCACCGTGGTCACCAGCACGATCTTCGACGCATCCGTCCCGCCGGACTCGGGACGACTGAACTTCGACTCGGCCATGAACGCGGCCCCGAGCTGGACCCCGTAGAGACCGCCCACGAGTCGATCGTCCAGCCACGCCTCGATGCTGTGGGCGAAGCCTCGCTCGTGGAGTTCGAGGTAGGCGATCTCCATCTCGGGCGAGCACCAGCAGCCGTCGTCCCGGTCTTCGTGACAGGCATCGAGAACGTCCTCGAACACCTGGTTCGTGGTGATTCGGAACGGCACGCGTCGCATGCGTTTCTCGAGCCGCCGCGGCACGTGGAGCCCCTCGAACTCGATGATGGCGCGAGGATCCGGCCGGAAGATTCCGGTCTCCGCGTTCGCTGCGTCCCACATGGGAAAGCAGCCGGCGGCGTAGATCCTGAGCAGGAGGTCGGCGTCGAGCACCCCGGAAGACTACACGGCCCACCGTCGGAGTCGAAACCTTAGACTCCCCGACCCCGAACCTGAATCCGAATCCCGCCGGTCCATCGGCCCCGGAAGACGACGACATGAACTATCGCCACCTCGGTAACAGCGGACTCCTCGTTTCGGAGATCGGCTTCGGATCCTGGCTCACCCTCGACGGCGGGGACCTGGACCGCGCCACCGAGCTCCACCGAGTCGCCTACGAGGCCGGCATCAACTTCTTCGACACCGCGAACGCCTACGGCTCCGGTGGAACCGAACCGGTCGTGGGCCACGCCCTCCGTCCCTTCCCGCGCGAAACCTACGTGCTGGCCACCAAGGTCTTCTGGCCGTACGAACCCGACTGGCCCTTTCCGACCGCGAACGACCGGGGGCTTTCCCGCAAACATCTCCACCAGGAGATGGACAAGTCGCTTCGTCGGCTGGGCGTCGAGTATCTCGACCTCTACCAGTGCCATCGGTACGACGAGCACACGCCGCTGGAGGAGACCTGCCGGGCGATGAGCGACCTGGTTGAGCGGGGCAAGACCCTGTACTGGGGCGTGAGCGAATGGACCGGTCCCCAGATCGAAGCCGCGGTCGAGATCTGCGCGGCGGCCGGCTGGCATCGACCGATCTCGAACCAGCCCATCTACAACATGCTCGACCGACACTGGGAGGAAGGCGTCTTTCCGACCACCGCCCGATGCGGACTCGGCAACGTCTGCTTCTCACCGCTGGCGGAAGGAATGCTCACCGGCAAGTATCTCGACGCCACGCCCGACGACACTCGTGCGGGCGACGAGAAACAAGGCGTCTTCCTGAGACGCCGGTTCACCGAGGAGAACATCGAACGGGTCCGGCGACTCGCCACCGTCGCCGCGGAACTCGACGTGCCGATGTCCACGCTCGCACTCCGCTGGTGCCTTCGACGAACCGAGATCTCGAGCTGCATCGTCGGGGCGACCCGATCCTCGCAATTGCTCGAGAACATCGCCGCCGTCGACTTCGAGTGGGACGAGTCGATCGAGGCGAAGGTCGCGGCGATCCTCGCCTGAGCGCCGGTCGCCGGGTCAATCCACGCAACGCACGGCATCGACCTGCCCGAGCAGGACGCGAACCAGGAGTCGATCGTCCACCGCCGGAAGGCGGCGTTCGCCGTCCGCTGCGACCGGGAACGCGGACGCCGGAACCCGGGCGAGGGTCGCGGCCTCGTCGCCGGGCACCCGCATCGCGAGATCGACGTAGAGGTCTCCATGGATGGAGACCGGAGCGGCGGACGCCACCACGACCTCGACTTCACCGGCGATCGGAAGTGGCATCGGCTCAGCCCTCGCCCTTCGACCGACCCCGGCTGATCGTCCGGATCTGGCAGAACTGCCGGTGTCCGTACTTTCCGGAGTGCCAGCCGTAACCGCTCTCGAGCGCTCCGACCCACGGGCTGCCCTCGGCACCACCACATCCTCGATTGACGCCGATCATGCCGGCGGTCATCCGGGCCGCGACCTCTTCCGCCCGCCCGGGATCCCCCCAGACGCTCGCCGCAAGACCGAACCGGCTGTCATTGGCGAGCCGAACCGCGTCATCCGCATGCTCGACGGACATCACGCAGGCCACCGGCCCGAAGGTCTCCTCGCTCATGATGTCCATGTCGTGTCGAAGATCACCCAGCACGGTGAGGGGCACGAAGTTCCCCTCGCCCCCGTCGTCGCCGCCGTGGAACACCGTCGCGCCATCCTTGATCGCCGCCTCGATCTGCCGCAGGACGTGATCCTTCTGCCGACGGTTGATCATCGGCCCGACCTCGACGCCTTCCTCCATGCCGGGTCCCTGCTTCATGTCGCCGGCCCGCTGGACGAGCTTCTCGGTGAACGCGTCGGCGATCGACGACTCGACGTAGATCCGCTCGGTGCTGACACAGACCTGGCCGGCGTTGCGGAACGAGTTGCGGGCTGCGAAGGCCGCGGCGCGATCGAGGTCCGCACCGTCCAGGACCACCATCGGATCCTTGCCGCCGAGTTCGAGGATGACCCGCTTCAGACCACCGCTCGCCTCCCGAAGGATGTGCTTCCCGGCTTCACGACTTCCCGTGAACACCACGAGGTCGATCGGCGATTCGACCAGCGCCCGCCCCTGTCGCTCGTCGCCGATCACCAGCTGGAGGACGTTGGGCGGCAGCGCCTCGTTCAGGACGGTCGCCCATTCCCGCGCAACCAGCGGCGTCTCCTCGCTGGGCTTGAGCAGGACCGTGTTGCCCGCGACCAGGGCCGGAATGACCGACTGGAAGACCATGAGCAGCGGGAAGTTCCACGGCGTGATCGCCGCGACGACCCCGTACGGGTCGAACCGAAGCGTGGTGTTGGTGTGCTCGTCCTCGAGCGTCTCGGGACGGAGCGCCTCGATCACCGCGTCGACCTCGTCCGTGATGCCCTCCGCGCAGTAGGTCGCTTCCCCCACGCCCTGCGGCTTCGGCTTGCCCATCTCACGCGTGAGGAGCTCGCCGATCCTCGGCGCCTCCTCCACGAGCCTCGGGACCGCGGACTTCAGGATCTCCGCCCGCTGTTCGAAGGACAGGGCGCCCCAGCTGCGCTGGGCGAACCGGGCGTCCCGGACCATCTGCGGAATTCGATCGATGGAGGTGACCTCGATCTCGCCCACGGGTTCGCCGGTCGCGGGATCGAGGGAGACGAGCGTCTCCGCGGCAAGGGAGATCTGGGGAGCGGTGGTGTCGGCCATGTCGTGTTCCTTCGATGAGTGTTCCGGCCCGGAGACCAAGGACTGTAGCACGAGGCTTCCGCCCCCCGCGAGGCTCCGGCCGGTCCCGACCACGCGATCGTGCGGATGCCCGAATTCGCCTTGTTTTCCGGACCAGCCGGTGCGACGGGCGAAATTCCTGAATTGCCCGCACGCGCGGCAATGCACGCGATCCTGATTCGTTTTCAAGATGTTCGCTTGACCGGAGGTCCTGCGAATCCGAACTTCAGCGTGCAACGCCTCGAAAGAGCGCGACGCCTCTTCCAGTGCGACACGGACGCGAACCGTCCGCCGCCATTCGAATGGAGTCCTGTCCCATGCGCCGATTGACTGCGATCATCCTTCCCTTCTCACTGGCCCTGGCGTCGGGAGCCTTCGCCTCCTCGTCGGCCACGGTCGAACGGAGCCCTTCGGCGTCCGAGGCCGGAACGCCGATGCTCGATCGTTCGGACGCACCACCCCGTCACGCGAACGCACGGAGCTTCACACCCGAACAGGCCCGACGAATCGCCGAGCAGGTGGATCGAATGTCGCCTCGGATGCGCCAGGCGTTGCTCGGTCGCCTCGCCAAGATCTCGGATGATCACGATGGCGAGCGACGAGTCCGGCGGGCCGGGCCGATGACGAGCCGCGCCGGTGAAGACCGGGATCGACGTGAACTCCGGGATGGACGGTCCCGTCGCGGCGTCGATCGGGTCGACGCGAAGACGCCGATGCGCAGCAAGGTCGACGGGCGCCGAGACGGAAGGCGGGCTCAGCCCGATCGCGATCGGCGCGATCGTGAAGGCGTCCGAGGTTCGAAGCGGCACCGTGGATCGGCGAACCGGAACGCGGGGAACGAGGCCCGCGAACGTGACGAGGTCCGACGCGTTCGAATCGGGAAGCGAGCCCAAGGCGTGAAGCGGTCGTCCGACGAGGTCCGGCGGGACCGTGACAGCAGCCCCCGACTTCGCCGAGCGAACGACGCCGACCCGAAGATCTCCGACCGGAAGCGATCCTCACCATCCGAGAGGCGACGTCGAGATTGAGTGTTCCGACGAATCGCCTCGCTTTCTCCTGAAGGCCCCGATCCCGTCCCGGGATCGGGGTTTTTTCGTCAAATCGGATCGCGCGGGGGACTTTCGTCGAGGCGTGGATTCCGGTAGACTCCGGGGCTCGGGCCGAGAGTGACAGCATTGCTGGCGCTCCATGGGGCACGCCGTTCGCGGCTTTCGCGTGCTCCCGCCCACCTCAGCCGCGGACTCGGAACGTCATCGACGCTCCGGACCGCGACCCGTCGAGCGGGATGGTCCCGTCCGGCGTTCTCCGGTTCCGATGATGCGTCAGCGACGCGTCCCGAGTCCACAGAACGACCCTCATCTTCAGACGTCCGGCGAGGAAGCATCTTCGCGGAATCCCGCTCGCGATCGTGAGATGGATCCCCCACTGGCCCGTGGTGTAACGGTGGCACGCTTGGTTTTGATCCAAGCAGTCCTAGCTCAAATCTAGGCGGGCCAGCTTCCCCGGTCTTCGACGCTTCTCCCCCGATCCATCCACGGATCGTGCCCCAGGGCACCCCGAACGACGACATGAACGCCACCGAACACAACCACGCCACACCCGTCGACGCCATCATCCTCGCGGCCGGCAAGGGGACGCGGATGCAGAGCGATCTGCCGAAGGTGATGCACGAAGTCGGTGGTCGACCGATGCTCCACTGGGTGATCGACGCCTGCCGCGCCGCCGGCGCGGACCGGATCGTCGTGGTGGTCGGATTCAAGGGCGACCTGGTCCGGGGCAGTCTCGCGGGCGCGACCGACATCGAATTCGTCGAGCAGACCGAGCAGCTCGGCACGGGGCACGCCGTGGACCAGGCTCGCGCCGCGTTCGGCGATCGCGGCACCCACGACGTCTTCGTCCTCTGCGGCGACGGCCCGCTGATCCGCACCGAGACCCTCTCCACGCTGCTCCAGACGCACCGAGGCACCACCGCCGAGGCGACGCTGGCGACCGCCCAGATCGAGAACCCGTCCGGCTACGGACGCATCCTGCGGGACGCCGCGGGCGACTTCGAACGCATCGTCGAACAGAAGGACGCGACCCCCGAGCAGCTCGAGATCGGGGAGGTCAACCCCTCGTACTACTGCTTCCGGGCCGGCCCGCTGTTCGACCGACTCGCCCGCACCGGAAACGACAACGCCAACGGCGAGTACTACGTGACCGACGTCTTCGGCATCGCCCGGCAGGACGGCGCGAGGGTCGCGGTCGTGGACGCGGTGCCCGCCGAGGACGTGTTGAGCATCAATGATCAGGAACAGCTGGCGATCGTGGACGAGATCATCCGCGTCCGCCACGGCATCAATTCCTCGGAGACCGACGCATGACGGCGAGCGACCGGGAACACATCAAGATCTTCGCAGGCCGCGCCGGGCGCGACCTCGCCGCGTCGATGTGCACGCATCTGGACCTCCCCATGGGCCAGAGCACGTCGTCGGAATTCCCCGACGGGGAGATCTTCGTCAAGCTCGACGAGGACGTCCGTGGTCGCGACTGCTTCGTCGTCCAATCGACCTGCCAGCCCGTCAACGACAGCCTGATCGAACTCCTGATCTACATCGACTGCCTTCGCCGGGCATCGGCCAAGCGCATCACCGCGGTGATCCCGTACTTCGGATACGCCCGTCAGGATCGCAAGGACGAAGGACGCGTCCCGATCACCGCGAAGATGGTCGCCAACCTCGTCACCGCCGCCGGGGCGGACCGGGTCCTCTGCATGGACCTGCACGCGGCCCAGATCCAGGGCTTCTTCGACATTCCGGTCGATCACCTCAGCGCCGCGCCGGTGTTCGTCGAACACTTCCTCGCATCCCGCGACGCCCTGCGTGAGATCGTGGTCGTCTCCCCGGACGTCGGCAACGTGAAGGTCGCGAACATGTACGCGACCGTCCTGGGCTGCGACCTCGCGATCGTCGACAAGCGTCGCCAGTCCGGAACCGAGGTCACGGTCAAGAACCTCATCGGCGACGTCGACGGCCGGACGGTCCTGATGTTCGACGACATGATCTCGACCGCGGGAACCGTGTGCGAGGCCGCCCGACTCGTCAAGGAACACGGCGCAACCGACGTCGTCGTCTCCGCGACCCACCCCGTGCTGGTGGGAATGGCCATGGAACGGATCGCCGACAGTCCCATCTCGCGGGTGAACGTGTGCGACACGATTCCCGCCGGAGACCGCTACGGGGCGATCCAGGACAAGATCACCGTGCTCAGCGTCGCCAAGCTGCTCGGCGAGGCGGTGCACCGCATCCACCACGACCAGTCGGTGTCCGCGATGTTCCGGACCGGCGTGGGCACCAAGCGTTAACTGGAAACAACCCGTCGCCGCGGCCGACGCGCCACGACGACGTTTCGTATTCGAATGGAGATTCAGGCATGACTCATGAAACCCCGACCATCAACGCCGCCACGCGGGAGCGACTCGGAAGTCGCTACGCCCAGCGACTTCGCAAATCCGGCCAGCTTCCCGCGGTCATCTACGGCCACGGCGCCGACCCCATCTCGGTGAGCATCGAGGAGAAGGCGACGCTCGCCCACCTCCACCACGGCCAGCACGTCTTCAACGTGGCGATCGACGGTGCCGCCACCGAGACCTGCCTCGTGAAGGACCTGCAGTTCGGCTATCTCGGGGACAACGTGATCCACGTCGACCTCGCCCGGGTGAACCTCGACGAGAAGGTGACGGTCCGCGTCCATCTCGACCTCGTCGGCGAGATCCAGAACGCCAAGCTCGCGGGCGCCATCGTCGTGCACGATCACTCCGAGATCGAAGTCGAATGCACGGTCCGGAACATTCCGGAATCCATCCGCGTCGAACTCGACGGCTTCGAGCAGTCGGTCACCGTGGGCGAGCTCACGATGCCCGAGGGCATCGTCGCGATCACGCCGGCGGAGACCATGATCATCCACGTCCAGATCGCCGCCGAGGAAGAGGAAGCGGCACCCGCCGAGGAAACCGCCGCCGAGGGCGACGCGCCCGCCGCGGACGGGGACGGGGACTGATCCCGTCCGTTCATCGCTTCGAAACGTCTTTCAGGATCACTCGCATGAAGCTCGTCGTCGGACTGGGCAATCCAGGGCAGGAATACGACCGCACCCGGCACAACGTCGGGTTCGAGGTCGTGGACCGGCTCGCCCGCCGGTACGCGGATCCCGCGGCCGGTTCCGCACGCAGTCGCTTCTCGGGGCTGGTCGTCGAGGCGATGATCGAAGGCGAGAAGGTCCTCCTCCTCAAGCCGCTCACCTTCATGAACGTGAGCGGAAGGTCGGTGGCGGAGGCGATCCGCTTCTACAAGATGTCGCCCGCCGACGATCTCCTGATCGTCGTCGACGACACCGCGATCCCCTGCGGCTCCGTCCGGATCAAGCCGGGCGGCGGTGCCGGGGGTCACAACGGTCTCGCGGACGTTTCGCGAACGCTGGGCACGGATGCATGGCCTCGACTCCGGATCGGAATCGACAAGCCAGGTCCCATTCCGCTCAGCAACTACGTGCTCGGCCGGTTCACGCCCGAGCAACAGGAACTCGTCGAGCCTTCGCTCGACGATGCCGCGGTCGCGGCTGCGTGCTGGGCGAGCGAAGGGCTCGCACCGGCGATGAATCGATTCAACCGGAAGGTCGCGGGCTGAACCCGGGCCGATCCGATCGAAACGGCGGAACATCCGCCCCCCAGGCGCCGCACACCGCGGCGTCGCAACAGGAATGACCACGATGAGCGAAGTACGACACGGAATCTACGAGGGCATGTTCCTCTTCCCCCAGTCCGCCGCCGCCGATCTCCGCGGCGTCATCGACCACGTCAACTCGATCCTCGATCGGGCGGGCGCCGAGGTCGTGGCGATGCAGAAGTGGGACGAGCGACGTCTCGCCTACGACATCTCGAGCAACAAGCGAGGGCTCTACATCCTCACCTACTTCAAGGCCGATCGCTCCCGCATCCCGAGCATCGAGCGGGACTGCAACCTGAGCGAGCTCATGCTCCGGGCGATGGTCCTTCGAGCCGAACACGTCCCCACCGAGGAGATCGAGGCCGCCGACCAGCGGGCCACCCTCGAGGACGAGATCAAGCTCCGCGAGACGCAGGCCGCCGAAGCGACCGTCGCGCCGCCGACCGTCACCGCGACGGCACCCGCGGCCCCGGCCTCGGACGAGTCCCCCGCCGAGGAAGCCCCCACCGAAGCGGTGGCGGAGACCGCGGCCCCCGAGGCCGATGACGCCGGTTGACCGGCCGAAGGCCCTTGTTCATGCAACCACCTCGCGGGGGGCGACCGATCGGTCGCCCCCCGCGTCTTGTTCCAGAGGGACCTGATTCACCCGCGAAATGTGGACGACTCGTCGTTTTTCAGCATCGCCCGGGCAGGACGCCGAAGCGGCTGCGTACACTCCGATATCCAAGACCTCGGAGACCAATCATGGCCAGTTTCAACCAAGTCATCCTGCTCGGAAATCTCACCCGCGACATCGAGTTGCGTCACACCCCGTCGAACCAGACCGTCGCGAACATCGGCCTCGCGGTCAATCGAACCTTCCAGACCAAGGACGGCGAACGACGCGAAGAGACGACCTTCGTCGACTGTGAGTCCTGGGGGCGCCAGGCCGAAGTCATGGCCCAGTACCTCTCGAAGGGCCGTCCGGTCCTGATCCAGGGCCGACTCAAGCTCGACTCCTGGCAGGACAAGGACGGCGGAAACCGCTCGAAGCTCAAGGTCGTCGTCGAGAACTTCCAATTCGTCGGCGGACGCGAGGGCGGCGGCAACGGCGGTGGCGGCGGTGGCGGCGGTGGCGGCGGTTCCTACGCCTCCGCGGGCGCTCCGTCAGGTGGCCAGCAGTCCGGTGGTGGCGGCGGCGGCGG